>MWYU01000551.1 GCA_002050375.1 Chitinophagales bacterium 62-2 | reverse complement strand
GACTTATGGGGTGCATTTCAAATTGTCGCAGTCTTTAAGTAGCTATACTTTACCCAGCATAAGAATGTGCAATGTTTTTTTTGAGCCAGACTGTATTGCTTCTATTTTACATCGTTGCGTCGCACTCTTTTACTCTTTGCTAATATTCAGCAATGAACAAATTTACCCAGCATGAAGTATAATTTAAATGTGCAAAGGAAAAGATGCAATGAAAATATATCAGTACAAGAGAGTGACACAACGATGCCGCTATGAAAACCCTCTGTCGGTTACCAAAAGAAAGAGCGACAATTTGAAATGCACCCGACTTATGTGTTTGAAGTTTTAAGCTTCTTATACATCATTTCATAAGTTGGGACGGATACATTTAGTTCTTCACCTAATTGTACCACATAACCCGTTAAGGAATCTACTTCTGTTTTAGTCCCTTTCTGAAAATCGCTATGCATAGATGATGTTGCGTCAAAAGGAAACGACGTCATCTTATCAAATGTTTGTTGGATACTATTAGCAGGTAATGAAATTCCTTTAGCAATTGTTATAGCATATAGTTCATTTAGAAGATCGTTAAGTAAGCCCTTGTATTCTTCGTTACTTAATATTTGTCCGATGCTTTTATCCAGGTAGGAGGTCAACGTTGCCATTGTAGAAATGAAAAGAAATTTTTCCCAAACTGTCTCCGATATATTTGGAGGTACCTGGGCATCTATACCATCTACCTTTAAAAGAGATTCCACTTTAGCAAGCTTTTCTTTTGCAGCATAAGGGGAGCCCAAATAAAGTTTATTAATGTTTCCTGACTTTTTTATTATGCCTGGTCTTTCCAATCGGGAAACAACATATACACACCCCTCCCATACTTCTTTATTGGGAAAAAGATAGCTTATTCTTTCTACGCTCTCTACCCCATTCAATAAAGGCAGAATAACTGTGTTATTATTAATACAAGCTTGTACCCCCTGTAATGCTTCTTCCACTTGATAGGTTTTTGTGCAACAGATAAGCAGGTCAACCATTCCAATTTCCTGAGCATCGTCAGAAACCAGGGCGGGATAAGCTACTATTTGTTCATTAAGCGCAATTATTTTAATACCCTGCTCTTTAATTACATTTTTATTTTCACCCCTGGCAATAAAAATGATTTGCACTTCATCGGAGTTATGGTAATAAGCAGCCAACTTTCCACCAAAATAGCCACCGACGCCGCCAATACCAAGTATACCGATTTTGAACTTTTGCATAAGCTCTATATTAATCATCTAATTCAATAAGGCATTGTCTCTTCCTGTCTACTTTTAATTGAAAAATATCGGGCCTTGAGTAATGCCCCGAAGGGTCAAAGTTTTGCCGTTCTTTTATCACTTCATTCAAATCAATGGTAGCTGTTAATAATACTTCGGTATTTATCACAGGTTCTATCACCCAGCTTCCATCTGGTGCTGCCATACACGACCCCCCATTTCCTAAATAATCAGGCGCATTGGCAATTATTTTATCAAAATGAGGAATAGCACAATTGATATCTTCTTTACGCATCAACCCTGAAGCAGCAATAACAAACGAGCGGGACTCTTTGGCTATAAAACGGCTGATGTCTTCCGTGTTTCTAACACTTCCCGGCCAGATGCAAACATGTAAATTTTCACCTTGTGCATACAATGTTGTTCTTGCAAGTGGCAGCCAGTTCTCCCAGCAATTAAGCCCGCCAATTGTAAAGGCTCCTAAAGAGTGAACAGTTAATCCATTGCCATCGCCGTTGGACCATACTAACCTTTCTTCATAAGTTGGTACCAGCTTTCTGTGTACAGAGCATATCATTCCCAACTGGTCAATATAAACAAGGGAGCAATACAAGCTATGGTTGCCACGGTCGGCGGCTCTTTCAATACAGCCAAGGTAAACGGCAGTTTTATTTATTGCCGCAGCATTACAAATAGTCTGGAGGTCACCTTCATTAATTTGAACAGCTTGCTGAAAATAATGAGCATAAATCTCCTTTTGTATAGTTGAATTAAAACGGGCACCGTCAGTAAGCTCAATCCAAAAAGGATAACCTGGTAATAGCCCTTCGCCAAAAACTACCAGTTCGCAACCTTGTGCACCGGCTTCATCTATCTGCGAAATAATTTTTAATGTAGTTTCCCGCTTATTCAGCCACACCGGTGCTATTTGGGAGATAGCTATTTTTAGTTTTGTTTCTTTCATTTTCTACGATTTAAGAATATTATACCTCGCGCAACATAAAAATGTGCAATAAGACTTTTTTGGAGCCCGGCTGTATTGCTTCTATTTTACATCGTTGCCACGCTCGGTTCAAAGGTAGTTTTTCATAGCGGCGTGGCGGTTTACCCTGAGCTTGTCGAAGGATCGCACACTTTTACAATTTGTTCAATGATAAGCAATGCACAAACTTACCAGACGAGCAGTATAATTCGTTCGCGGGTTTCATTGAACATTACTTTATTTGCCAAAATAACCTCTAAACAATTAAGTTAGCCAAATAAAATTGTCTGTTGAAGTTTGGGATAATATTAGAATAATAACCATGAAAAGATTAACCATTGTTGTCGCTTCAAAAAATCCAGTAAAAATTAACGCCGCTACCGATGGATTAAAGTGCATGTTTCCTGATTTTGAATTGATAGCAGAACCTGTTATTGTACCATCAGGTGTGGCAGACCAGCCATTATCGGATGAAGAAACATTAGAAGGCGCTATCAACCGGGTTGAAAATGCTAAAACAGCATACCCAAATGCAGACTTGTGGATGGGGATAGAAGGCGGAGTCACAATTATTGAAGGCGAGTTGGCAGCATTTGCATGGGTAGTGGTTAAATCAAAGGACTTGATTGGAAAAGCTCGTTCAGGCACTTTCTTTTTGCCCTGTGCAGTAAAGGCGCTAATAGAAGAAGGAATGGAATTAGGAACAGCAGACGATATAGTATTTGGACATACAAACTCAAAACAACAAGGAGGTGCTGTTGGATTACTGACAGGTAATGTGGTTGACCGGAAACAGCTATATGAACAGGCTGTAGTGTTAGCACTAATACCATTTAAGAATAAGGAATTATACGGCAGGAAATAACAAACAGTACCTGTATGTCCGCTTACTGTTTTTCTTTTCTTTAAAGGCTGTTTAAAAGTTGCTTTCTATCCTGTTTGTTTTGTTTGGTTTGGCACATTTGAATTCCAAACAAGGATGGTACAACCGGTGGGGCTTGTAGCGTTATGCTCTGTTCCTGCCGGGTAATAAAGATAGGAGCCGGGGCCAAACTCTTTGCCTTGTTCAACAGAAGGGTCTGCATAAATACCTTCCACAACAAAAACCTCATCTGGTACCGAATGTGCATGTTTGGGATAAGCCTTTCCTGCTGCAATTCGCAACAGTACCCGATTTTCTCCCGGCTTTGCACGTAATACTATTTTTTCTACGCCATCCGCCACTGTCTCCCAGCCTTGTATTGCACCATTTACATATTCGATTTGGAACATAATTAATTTTTTGCTTGAGGTCAGAAAAAGTAGATTATTGGGTTTAAAGAGGATAGATTTTACACGGATGGAAAGTCTAAAGAATGATAATTTTAAAACATTGATATTTTTATTTTACCCTGGTTTTTATTTTGTGTAAATAAATTATGAATACTGTTATTCATTTGCGGTAGCATTTAAAGCTTCATTATAATCCAATATTACACCCATGAGTGAACTATGCACAAATGTTTGTGGAATATTGCCTAATAGTTCACCTGTTTTTACATCTCCCTCCTCGGGCAAAAAACCTAAATCAGTTGTAAACTGTAGCACTGCATCAATTATTGTTTTCGCTTTTTTTAAATCTTTTAGCATGACATAATATTGAGCTACCCATAAGCAACCGGCTAAAAAAACACCTTCCGCTTTGGCATCACTCATTATTAAATGTCTGTGATATAATTCTCCTTCTTTATATTCTTGTTCAATTCTTTTCATGGTTTGTTTCATAGCATTGCTACCTGGTTTATCGTACCACCAAATAGGGTATAATGCTGCTGTTAAATCTACAGCTTCACTTCCTGCATATACTGCATACGCTCCGTCAGATGTCATACAATTTTCAGCAATAAACGCTCTTATTTTTTCGGCAGTATGTAACCATGTTTCTTTCTGCTTATTATTTTCTGCATGTTCTGCTAAAAATTCAAGGCTTTTTGCAACCAGAACTTTGCTTGATGTAAAATGTTCCTTTACATGTTCTTCCCAAATGCCATGGTCTTTTTTATGCCAGTTTTTTACGAGATGCGCTGCTGTGCGCACAATCGTGTTCCAATGAGGCTTCTCTTTATTTTTATTATAGATTTGTTTTGCTGCCAGCAATACGTTGCCTTGTGCATCTAACTGAAATTGTTCAAAAGCGCCATTACCAATTCTTACAGGTTTTGAACCTTTATAACCAGTGGCTGGAAGTGTTATTTCATCAGGTGCAGTTTTAGCATCTAAATCGTAAAATGGCACAAAAAGGTTTTTCTTGTTGGTATTCCTTCCAATAGATAAAAAGTCTAAAAAGCGCTCCGCCTCGTCACCCTTATTACCCGCCCTTACCAGCGCACTTACCACCATCGCAGTATCACGCAGCCATACATAACGATAATCATAATTGCGGTCTGCTCCTATCTGTTCCGGCAACGATGTAGTACCTGCTGCCAATATGCCTCCACTATATTCATGTGTTACCATTTGAATGGCTTTGTACGAATGGTACATCTGGTCTTTATAAACGCCTTCATAAAGAATGTTTTTCATTATACTTTTCCATTTCTCTTCTGTTTCACCAAGCGCCTTATTTAAACCTTCTATAGAAACAGATGGTAAACCTTTTTTATCATCAAGCAGTACCATCCAACCGCTTTCTCCTTCGGGTATAATCATTTCTACAGTATCATCAATAACTATTAGAGAATGGGATGCTTTGATATAAAACTCAAATGAACTGCAAAGAACAGTTTTGCCATCAGCTAATTTTTTTAATGATGCAGATGACCGTCCATAATCAGGCTTTAGCAACAATGTTGATTTTATTGGTACAGGTGCTGGTGAAAACAGCCTGCATATTCCTGTAATGCCGGATTGCATTGGCATAAAATCCGTTACGGAAAAAGAGCCTGAAGCAACCGAAAAATCAGTTATAAGGATAGCGGAGTCTCCTTTATATTCCCGGTGTTTAAATTGTTTTCTTTCAGCCTCTATTGACCAAAATCCGCCCTTCTCATCTATCAACGAAGAAAATAGAGACGGCTGGTCGAACCTCCACGGACAGTACCAA
>MWYU01000522.1 GCA_002050375.1 Chitinophagales bacterium 62-2 | reverse complement strand
GCTTTGGTTTTTGGGCCGGCGATGAAAATGTTCCTGCTCCTGCGTTTTATAGTTACACATATCCTTCTCCGCCAGGTTTGGATAAAACGGATATCAAACCTTCATCAGCAAAATGAATTGATAATAATGGCAGTCCGATGGCCTTATTGATGTATGATGATGTAAGAAAAGAAGCTGATCCGGAAAAGGCATTACTTAATTTTATGGAAAGCACCTACCAGGCCGGGGCTTTACTTGCAGGATGGAATGTTGAAGAGATGAAAGTTCCGGCATTACAAGAGTTGCATTGATTCAGCTACTAATTTAATCGGGCAAATGAATCTTAATCGTTTTAGTATTTTGTGATACTCTTGTTTTGAAGGTATAGTGCTTCTGCGTAAGATAGCTAAATGCAACCACAACTACCGTTGTAAGAATTTTTGAAATAGTTGGATAGATATGAAACTGCTCTACAAATAATTTAAGGAACATATAGTTTAAGGCAATACATGCAAGCACTAATAAAAAATAACGGGTTAACTGCGTTCTTCCCCTAAGATTACTTTCGGTAAACACTACATACCTGCTCAAATAAAAACCCACCGGAAAGGTTATAAAAAATGCTAAGAGGAAAGCTGCAATATGCGGACTGATTGCAATACGGCCCGCGTGCACAACTTGCTTATCAAATATGAAATTATAGCTAATAAAAAATATGAGAATATCAAGCGTTGTATTAAACCCACCGCAGGCTGCATACCTGAAAGTTTGTAATGGCATAAACCCTCGAAAAAGCGGATAGAAAAAATCAATAAAACTTATTATAGCCTTTCTCATTAAACTGTATTCTTCTAAGTGCCGGCGAAGATAAGGCTCTTAAATTGTACTTTTGCGCTCCCTAATCGTTAAAGCATGAGTATCATTTCGCTTATAAAATCTGCTGCTGTAAAAGCAATAACTACGCTTTACCAGGTTTCCTTAACTGAGGCTGATATATTAGTGAATGCTACCAAACCAGAATTTGAAGGAGAGTATACAATCGTGTTGTTTGCTTTTGTGAAGCAATTAAAAAAGCTGCCCGAAGTTTTGGGAAATGAATTAGGAAATTATCTTATAGCAAGCCACCCCAATTTGTTTTCTTCTTTCAATGTTATCAAAGGTTTTCTAAATCTTTCTATTGCCGAAGATCACTGGAACATCTTTTTATACCAGCAACTTGCAAACAAACAGTTTGGAATACAGGAAACAAAGAATGAACGGGTAATGGTTGAGTATTCCTCGCCTAATACAAATAAGCCTTTACACTTAGGCCATTTACGCAACAACTTTTTAGGATGGAGTATTGCTGAAATTTTAAAAGCGAATGGCAACGAGGTAATTAAAACATGTATAGTAAATAATCGTGGTATACATATCTGTAAAAGCATGATCGCCTGGAAAAAACATGCCAACGGAGCCACTCCTGAAAGCACCGGAAAAAAAGGCGATCATTTAGTAGGTGATTATTATGTGAGGTTTGAAGAAGATTTGAAGATAGAAGCTGCCTATCTTTTAGATCAATTATTAAGCAGGGAATTTGAGGGCTTTAGTAAAGACGAAGAAACTAAAATAATGGCTTTGCTCGATGCTTTAGATCATGCGACACGTTCGCAGAACAAAGAAAAATACAACGATATAAAAAGTGACCTGAACGAGATTGCCCGTAACCATACTCCTGTTATGCAAGAGGCTAAACAAATGCTTTTAAAATGGGAACAGGGTGATGAAGAAGTGGTGCAATTATGGAAGATGATGAACGGATGGGTATACGAAGGGTTTGACGAAACGTATAAAAAAATAGGCAGCGACTTTGATAAAATATATTATGAAAGCAACACTTACTTATTAGGCAAAGACATCGTTGAAGAAGGCTTACAAAAAGAAGTGCTTTTTAAAAAAGATGATGGCAGTGTTTGGATAGACCTTACAAAAGAAGGTCTTGATGAAAAGCTGGTTCTGCGTAAAGATGGAACATCGGTATATATAACACAGGATATTGGTCTCGCGCAATTGAAATATGATGAGTACAATGCAGAGCAAAGTATTTATGTAATTGGCGACGAACAAAACTACCACATGAAAGTGCTTAAGCTTATTATGGAAAAGTTAGGCGCTCCGTATGCAAAAGGTATTTTTCATTTAAGTTATGGCATGGTAGAATTACCAACAGGTAAAATGAAAAGCCGCGAAGGAACTGTTGTTGATGCCGATGACATTGTTGACGAAATGATAAACATTGCAAAAGAAAAGACAGAAGAACTTGGCAAGGTCAAAGACTTTGATGAACAGGGATTGGCAAAGCTTTATAATACTATTGGTTTAGGTGCATTAAAGTTTTTTCTGTTACGGGTTGACCCAAAAAAACGGATGATCTTTAACCCTGAAGAAAGCATAGACTTTCACGGGTTTACCGGGCCATTTGTTCAGTACACGCATGCAAGAATAAAAAGTATTTTAAGAAAAGAGCAACCGAAAAGCCGCGAAATAAAAGGCGAACTATTACGCCTTGAAAAAGACGTTCTTATCCTGCTTGAACAATTTACAACTGTGATTGAAGAAGCCGCAGAAAACCACGACCCCTCAAAAATTGCGATCTACGTTTTCAACCTTGCTAAAACTTTCAATTCATTTTATACTGTTCATTCCGTTGCAAGCGCTGAGACTGCAGATAAAAAAGAACTGCGTTTACAACTAGCTCAACTAACTGCCGGGGTAATTGCAACAGGTATGGGATTGTTAGGTATTGCTGTACCTGAAAGAATGTAAATTAGAGTTAGCAATATAAAATAATACTCCAAAGCTTACTCCCACCTTATTATTTCAACAGCCTTTCCAAAAAAAGATAATGACTAAATACACCGATAGCGGGATCGAAATAAAAGAACTCTATACGTTTGAAGATCTTTATAAAGCCCCTCCTTTGGAGGGGTTTGGTGAGGCACCAGGTTCTTTCCCTTTCACCCGCGGCGTTCAGCCCGATATGTACCGGGGCAGATTGTGGACTATGCGCCAATATGCAGGTTTTTCAACAGCAGAGGAAAGCAATAAACGTTATCATTATTTATTAAACCACGGGGTTAACGGTTTAAGTGTTGCCTTCGATCTTCCAACCCAGATCGGTTACGATAGCGATCATCCCTTATCAGAAGGTGAAGTGGGCAAAGTGGGGGTTGCCATCGACACCATCGAAGACATGGAAACGCTTTTTAAAAATATTAGACTTCAGGATGTAAGCACGTCAATGACCATTAATGCAACTGCTTACATTTTGCTTGCTTTATATGTTGCCCTCGCTAAAAAACAAGGAGCCGATTTAAGTAAGATTACCGGAACTATTCAAAACGATATTTTAAAAGAATACGCTGCAAGAGGAACTTACATTTATCCGCCTAAACCCAGCATGCGCATCATTACCGATATTTTTGAATGGTGCAGCAAAGAATTGCCTAAATGGAACACCATCTCTATTTCAGGCTATCATATCCGCGAAGCGGGAAGCACAGCAGTACAGGAGATCGCTTTCACCTTAAGCAATGGAAAAGCCTATGTACAGGCAGCGGTCGAAAAAAACCTTGATATTAATATTTTTGGCAGGCGCCTGTCTTTCTTCTTTAATGCACATAATAACCTGTTTGAGGAAGTTGCTAAGTTTAGGGCAGCAAGAAGAATGTGGGCTAAAATAATGAAACAATTTGGCGCCACCGATCCTAAAGCAATGATGCTTCGCTTTCATACGCAAACAGGCGGAAGCACCTTAACCGCCCAACAGCCTTTAAACAATGTTAGCCGTGTTACTATTCAAACCTTAGCGGCAGTGCTGGGAGGAACGCAAAGTTTACATACCAATGGATACGACGAAGCATTAAGCCTGCCAACAGAGGAAGCTGCCGGAATCGCTTTGCGTACCCAGCAAGTTGTTGGCTTCGAAAGTGGCGTTGCTGATACTGTTGATCCTTTGGCAGGTTCTTATTTTGTAGAAAATCTTACAAATGAAGTGGAAGAAAAAGCATGGAAGCTGATAGAGAAGATTGATGCCATGGGCGGAAGTGTCAGCGCCATTGAACAGGGTTTTATTCAAAACGAAATTGCGCGAAGCGCTTACGAATACCAGCGCAATATTGAGACAGGAGAAAAGATAATTGTTGGCGTAAACAAGTTTCAGATAGAAGAAAAAAACAGTATCGCTGGCTTTAAAATTGATGATAGCATAAGGGCGGTACAAACAGAAAAGATTAATAACATTAGGGCCACACGCTCTGCAGAAATTGCACAGCATTGCATTGAAAATATTACAGCGGCCGCAAAAGATGGAAATAACATAATGCCTGTTGTTATAGAGGCGGTTGAAAATTTCTGCACCTTGGGCGAAATATCTGATGCTTTGCGAAGAGTGTTTGGCGAGTATAAATAATGAAAAATGCGAGTGGAGGCTAACAAGGATTATTCATTTGACGAAGATCAGTACTTGTTTAAATATATAGACTTACACAAATTGATCTACTTCCTCAATTCAGAAAAGCTGTTTTTTTCTCCATTAAGTTATTTCGATGATCCGCTTGAAGGCATTTCAAAAAAGATATTGTTCGAAAGTCATATTAATGAAGAACATGCAGGCAACGCTGAAGAAAATGAAAAGAATAAAATTTTTCAGGATGATGAAAAGAAAGAACACTATCGCGATTACTTAGAAAGGGTTCAGCAAAGACTATTCGCAAGTTGCTGGTTTCTTGGAATAAGAGAATCGCTTGCAATGTGGGAGAGTTATAGTAACGACGATAGTGTTGCCTTACGTTTTAAGCCTGCTGAATTATGTAATATTATGATAAACCGTTTTGTAGATATTGATGAGAAAAACTTTACTGTTATGGTGCATGGCCGGGTTGAATATTTTAAGCTTGCACCTTTCGATCCGGATGATGTTTCTTTAAAGAATTCAGGGCATAAATACGCGGGCTTTTTGAAAGATCTTAGTTATAAACATGAAGAAGAATTCCGGTTCCTGCTAATGCAGGCTAATCAAAATGAACAATACGAATTCTACGAATTCTCGCCGGGATCATTAAAAGAATTAAACTTTGACATCATTGCCCATCCTGCAATGGAAGACTGGAAATTCAAAAACATTTTTAATATTCTTAAGAATAGTGGTCTTGAAAATGATTTGATGAAATCTGAAATCCCGACAAGAAAGCAGATATTTAAGACAACATAAATTTAAAAAGTAATACCTCTTTGAGGCATGGCTTTTGCAAAAGGCGAGAATATGAAAAAAATATTTATTTGCCTTACTT
>MWYU01000496.1 GCA_002050375.1 Chitinophagales bacterium 62-2 | reverse complement strand
AGCGTACAAACAAATTAAAAGCAACAGACCGACAATGAGAAAATTGAAACTTCAGGACAAATGAGCGTTGACGGATACATTGCGGGACTCAAGGGGCGAAATGGATTGGATGGAGTGGAATTGGGACGATGAACTTAAAAACTATTTAAGAGAAATAACAGAACCTGTTGACTGTATAGTTCTTGGACGAAAACTTGCACAAGGTTTTATTTCATATTGTGCCTCCAACGCCCAACAAGAGAGCGCTGATAAACTTAATAGTTTTAAAAAAGTAGTATTTACCAAAACGCTTGATAAGTCAGAATGGGACAATACCGTTTTAGCAAAAGGCGACCTCGTTGAAGAAGTCACTAAACTAAAAAGTGAAGAGGGTAAAGACATCATCGCTTATGGTGGGGCTACTTTTGTATCGGCCTTGATTAAACAAGGACTCATTGATGAGTTTCATTTATTAATTAATCCAACTGCCATTGGTGATGGAATGCCAATTTTTAAAGAACTAAACAGCAAACAGAACCTGACATTATTAAAAACCAGATCATTTAAATGCGGGATTGTTGTTCTTAACTACGAACCGAAACGACAATAAGAAACGCCGCAGCTTCCCGGCGTTACTCCCGCCTTAAGAGACGGTCGCTCTCCGGCTCCCTATTTCTAATAATCATATTTTACTAATTGGGCGCATCAGAATGTATTTATCTAATGCTGATGGAAGTACATAAGCTTTTGCCCTTGTGATAATAGGGCTATGTACGGCAATAGTGTTCAGAAATCCGCTGCAACTTTAATTCTATCAAACTTTCTTAATAACAGCACAACCTATTCTTGATCCTGCATTGCCTGTTGGTTGGGTAATATAATCATCCTGTCCACCATGTACTATAACTGCCCTGTTTAGAATATTTTTCGTTGTATCTGAACCACTAATTGACCAAAGATCTGTTGATAATTCCATGGTTCCCTTCCCTTCGCCATCAAGATTCACATTGCCAATATCCCCACGATGAAAAGGCGCAGATCCCCACTTACCGTGGTTTTCCTTTGTTGGGTTCCAATGGCCGTGCGCTCCCTTGCCCATGTCTCCGCAATCTCCATGCTCGTGTATATGAACAGCAACACTTTGATTAGCCTTTTTGGCAATAGTAATATCAAGGGTCATTTTTACTTTTCCACCCTCTTCATTAAATCGTACAGTTCCTGTAACAGTGGTATCGGGTTGTGTACCACTTAAAACAGCTTCAGCCGTCCCATTACTTTCGTTACTGCTCTTATTATCTCCGGCAGTTGTATCATTCTCCCCTGAGGTGGAGGTTTCATTATTTCCGCATGACACCATGGTAAAAATTGCCATAGCTAAAATTGCAGTGGATAGATATTTAAAAGAAACTTTTAAGTACTTCATTTTTATAGTTTTTAGGTTATTAGCCGAAGTAAAAGTATCTGCAAAAACCTTACCTCTGCTATTATCCCGCTGCTTAAATGTTTGACTATCCCTAATGGTAATTGCAGCAGTACCCTGTTGCGTAGTAGAGGATTGATTGCTGGTTAAAATAAATACACCCGCTTTTAGAAAAAAAAATTTTTATTTTCAGGCTATCTTTAGCCGTAAATTTTACTGCTCAACTCCCCATGATCTTAAAAAAAGCCTGCTTACTTGCTATAGTAATTCTGCCCGGGATAGTAGTTCGTTCACAGTTCACCGACAGCATCTTTTACCGTGTAAGTTATTCATCTACCGGCACAATAAATAAGACCAACGATGTTAGTTCATATGTCTTGGCAAATGGGTTTAGGTTCAATGTTAACAAAAAAGATCTTCGGATAAACATGAATAGTGGCTGGGTGTTTGGACAGCAACAGCAGCGGCTAACAAACAATGATTTCACTTCATCGCTCGATTTTAATTTATACAAAACCCTTCCCCACTTTTATTATTGGGGCCTCGCTAATTACGATAAAAGCTTCTCATTAAAAATTATCAGGCGTTACCAGGCAGGTGTTGGAGCTGCGTATAATGTATTAGATAAACGCACGTTTTCACTTAACGTGAGCGACGGTGTTTTATATGAAAGTAGTCACCTGAAAATAAATGACAGCATAAGTAACAGGTACAATGTTTTCAGGAATTCTTTTCGGCTTAGATACAGGCTGATTTTTGAAGAAGTGATAGAATTAAATGGGACGAATCTTTTGCAGAACGCCATTAATAGAGATAATGATTATATTATAAATTCCGTTAACAGTCTTTCTTTCATTCTACGAAAATGGTTAAGTTTAACCGCATCTGCCACTTTCAACAGGGTCGAAAGAACCAGGCGTGAAAATCTGTTGATTACATTTGGCTTATCCGTTGAGAAATATTTTTAAGTTGGCAAATAAGAGTCCTATAATACTAGTCCCAATACTTTTAACGGCCTTGTTATAAAACAGGTTGGAGAAGCCAAAGAACCAGGAGATACTAAAGTTGAGATCATGATTAACTTGTAAGAAGAACTATAGTCCACAAACCGAAATATTTTTGTCGAAGCGGGGTCTTCATAGGCGGAGCCTTGTATTTAGCATGAGACCCTGCGTTGCATGCTGAGGTACACTAAAGCCTCGATACGAGACCGCAGCAAGGACGAGAAATTAATTAATACACCCTGCATCTCATTTCCCAACCTTGCCCACTTCTTTCCAACTTCTTGAAGCTCCCGATTCAATTACGGCCTCACATACCTTTTGTGTTTCAAGCGCATCTTTAAAAGTTGGGGCACAGGGTTCTCCTGTTTCCAGGCTTTTTAGAAAGTCAGCCACCTGGTGAACAAAAGAATGTTCGTACCCGATAGATAGTCCCGGCACCCACCATTTATTCATATAAGGTTGGTCACTATCAGTAACATGAATTGTACGCCAACCACGAACAATAGAATCATCAGCATGATCAAAAAATTCAAGCTTGTTCAGGTCGTGCAGATCCCAGCGAATTGAGGCGTGTTCACCGTTAATTTCAAAAGTATATAAAGCTTTATGTCCCCTTGCATAACGGGTAGACTCAAAGAGACCTAAAGAGCCATTTTCGAAATGACAGTGAAATATACAGGCATCATCTATACCCACCTTTTGCATCTGCCCCGTTTCCTGATGCATACGTTCTTTTATGAAGGTTTCGGTAACAGCCGAAACATCTTTAATGCTGCCGTTCATCCAAATTGCTGCATCTATACAGTGAGCAAGTAAGTCGCCGGTAACGCCGGAACCAGCCGCATCGACATCAAGCCGCCATAATCCTTCGCCACCTTGTGGAAGATTGGCATTAATCGTCCAGTCCTGAAGAAAATTTGCACGGTAATGAAAGATGCGTCCAAGTTTACCCGAATCAATTATTTGCTTCGCTAATGTTACAGCAGGAAGACGACGATAGTTGTACCACACCGTGTTTTTAACTCCTGCTTTTTCAACGGCATCTACCATCTGCTTTCCTTCAGCTAACGTTCTTGAAAGTGGTTTTTCGCAGAGGATCATTTTGCCTGCTTCGGAAGCCGCAATTGCAATTTCTGCATGCATATTATTCGGTGTGCAAATGTCTATTGCATCTATATCGTCACGTTCAATTACCCGCTTCCAATCGGTTTCAAAAGACTGGTAACCCCACTGGTTGGCAAATGCCTGTACTTTGTCTTCACGACGCGAACAAACAGCTTTTAATTCAGGACGATATTCAAGTTCAGGGAAAAAATCACCTACACGTTTATAACCATTCGAATGGGTTCTTCCCATAAAGCCTCCGCCTATCAATCCAATTCTTAATACTTTTTTTTCTTTCATTCTTACAAATTGAGTTTACTTTTTACTATTGCAATTTTTCACGCAAAGGCGCGAAGAAAACCTGGCTAAGACGCAAAGGAAAATCCTTCGCTCCTTTGCGTCCTTGCGTGAAAATAACATCTGTCTGTTAACCTGCTACTCCGCCTCATACCACCCATGTAATCTTCGAACTTTTATCATCGTGGCAAGAATATCGTTCCAGGTCTGTTGCTTCATCATTACATCATTTGCGAACATGCATCCATCCCAGCAAATATGTTTAAACGCTTTGGTGAGTGCTCCGTTTTCATCGCGAAGCCAATAACCTGCATCCTCTGCTACATTAAGCTTTCCGTTAGGATCAGTGGCAAGGCAGTGACGACCGGTTTTATCATGAGAACCAGTACCATGTACAGTTCCATCATTTTGAGCAACGTGAAAATCTATCGTCCACGGACGAAGTGCTTTTGTTATAGTTTTTAGGCCCTTGCTTAATGTATCGCGGTCACTCCAGTCAAAGTTTTCAGGAAGGATACGATCTTCAGGACGATTGTAACCCAGAAGGTACAATAAGGTATGAGACATGTCGGCCTGGAAACCGATGTTAGGACGATCAACAGCCTCAAGAGTTTCAACCATTGTCTTCCAGCTATGCATGCCGCCCCAGCAAATCTCTCCTTCTGCAGCAAGTCTTTCACCAAAATCGGCTGCAACGTCACAAGCTTCACGAAAGGTTTGAGCAATCAGTTTCGAGTTGTTAACAGGGTCAACTTCCCAGCTTTGAGGGGAACTGGCAGAATCAATACGAACAACTCCATAAGGACGAACACCGAGTTCACGTAACCGCTTTCCAAAATTGCAGGCTTTGCGAACCATCTCAACAAATTGGGCCCGTTCTTCTTTACTGCCCATAGCTGGTCCGCCCCAAATAGGAGCCACAAGGCTGCCAATGTTTAGGTTAAGGTTACCAACGTTATCAGCAAGTTTTTTTATATCATCGTCGGTACTATCAATATTAATATGTGGATCAAGGAGACCAATGTCAATACCGTCGAATTTAATACCGTCTACTTCAGCAGCAGCGGTCATATTAAGCATATCATCGAAAGAAATGACCGGCTCTGAATCGGGACCTTTTCCTACAATACCAGGCCAGGTAGCATTATGAAGCTTTGGATAATTGTTTTCTTGCATATCGTTAGATTAATTGAGATTATAAAAGCAGTGAATGAAGAATTTTATGAACCCCCGTGTTAGTATTATTTTTCACGCAAAGATGCAAAGGAGCAAAGGTGCCAAGTTTTTTCCTTTGCGCAAGTATTTTTTTTGCGTCTTTGCGTGAAAGTTGATCATAAATTTAAATCGGGATTCCCCGGACCAAAATGTTTAAGCATTACTATTGAGTCGGTTGTAGAGGCATTAGTTATTTGCACCCCTTCCATAGCTGCTTTTTCGCTTACAAAGAACTCATCATTTGTTAGCTGTCCATAACGAATTAAAGCAGGTGTTTCTATTTCCCAAACGCCCATTCTGCC
>MWYU01000515.1 GCA_002050375.1 Chitinophagales bacterium 62-2 | reverse complement strand
CTTCCTGGTAGACATGCAGCAATGGTTTGAGTACAGGCGTACAGGTCATCCATACTTACCAAAAGGACCAGGCTTAAGAAATGGCGGAGTAATGCCGGCAAGAATGACTTACCCGGTTTATGTTCAATCTACAAACCCAACAAACTATAAACTTGCGGTGGAAGCACAGGGACCGGATTTAATCTCGACCCCCGTTTGGTGGCAAAAACCATAACAAACCGTCGCTTCAGTTTTAAAAGAGTTGTAAGACATAATAATACTAAAATGAAAAAAATAATTTTCTATTCCTGCTCTTTGTTTGCCCTGTTATTTTTAGGCGGCTGCAAAAAAGGTAATTACCCGGGAGCAGTTGTTAGTCCTTACGTATCCATACTGGATGTAAAAGACTTGTATAAGGGAGAGGATATTACCCTCACGCAGGCAAATATGTATGGTTCAGAGAAAATTACGGCAATGGTGGTTTCAGACCATTCCGGCGGGAACATGCCGGCGGGTTTATTAGTTGTACAGGAAAGCCGTCGTTTATCTCAGCTACGCGGTATAGCAGTAGACCTTGGCGGCGAGGCTGCTAAATATGTGCCGGGAGATTCAGTCACAATTAACGTTGAAGGTGGTGTGTTGAAAAGAGTTAATGGTATGCTGCAAATTACAGGTGTGCCTGCCACTGCCGTTACAAAAGTATCTTCCGGAAATGCAATTACCGTTAACAGGGTTCCCGCCAGCTTAATATTAGCGGATCCCAATAAGTACGAAAACACTTTGGTAGTGATAGTGAAGGCCGGTTTTAATCCCTTACCTGCACCCTCAGATGTTTTGGCAGGCGATAAGCTTCTTAATGATGGCTTTGGCGATATTCCTTTGCATACAGAAGCCGCCGCCGCATTTGCCAAAACCCAGGCGCCATTCCTCGCTAATTACTACGGAATAGTATTCAATAAAATTTTGGGAGACAAGCAAGTGATACCTGAATTACGTATGCGTACAGCTAAAGATGTTGTAATACTTAGCTCAACAATAAATGTATCGCCAATCATTATTACAGGCTTCATGCCCGACGTTGAAGGAACTGATTACCCATATGAGTATGTACAACTCATGGCAACGCGGGATATCAATTTTGCTGAAACTCCTTTTGCTGTAGTTGTCACCAACAATGCCAATAATTCAGCACCTACCGGCGCCCCTGTTAACGGCTGGGGTACAGGAGGTCAACGAACCTATAAATTTAATCTTACAACCGGTTTCGCCGCTAAAGGAACCTTCTTTTATGTTGGGGGCTCAACCAAAGTGATAAACGGGGTTAACTCAACCAGTATGGCTACTTCTAACTGGATCAGGTCTTTTGATTATTCGACAAGGGCTGGAGATGATGAGATGGGTAATGCTACCACGGGATTATTTGCCAATAGCGGTAATGCTTCAGGTGTGGCTGTTTTCCAGGGCACCCAGGTAAATTTATCAACCACACCTATAGATGTCATCTTTGTAGCTACCGGCGGTAGTTTATACCTTGCAGGAAACCCTGAGAGAGGATACCGTATTGCCAATACAGATTGGTACGATATAAAAAATCCTATTACGTTGCAGGATCAGCCCTTTTATAGAAATGGCTCTAATACACTTAACCTTAGTTATCCAACCGGCGAGCAGGGAATTTTTAACAAGCTGGGCGGCGAGTACAATGTTACCCTGGGCCGATGGATGAAAGCCCGGTCTCAAACATTTGCAGATTTGTCGAAGACGTCCACTTTAACGGAAATTGAAGGCGAGGGTGCCACGAAGCTTTTAGAATAAATTATTAGAGTTTACTCTTTTAGGTATACTTCTTATGGGTGCATTTTAAATTTTCGCTTTTTAGTTGATGACAGTAGTTCTTGCAATGGCGGGACTTTAAAAGCCGGTTTCGTTATTCAAAGACGTGTGTCGTCATTGCGATGAGGAGGAACGACGAAGAAGCAATCCCTTTGCAGAAAACAGGTTAAGGAGTTGGCAGGAGATTGCTTTGCCAAGCTACGCAAGGCGCGCAAGTGACGACTGTACTTATGATAGAAGTGAAAAATTGAAATACGCCCCTTCTTATTTACACAATATCCTGGTTAAGCTATTAATCAGGTAAATCAGATCAGCTATGCAAAGAAGAACGTTCTTACAAAAGCTATTATGGATAATCGGTGGAATTACAGCAGCTTCAGCATGTACCAAACGTAGCGGAACCTTAGGCTCCGATGGAAAGCTGGTTAAAGGTAAAGTGACATCGCAGGGAAAGGGGCTTGCAAACGTAATTTTAAGTGATGGGTTTAGCGTGGTTAATACCGGCAGCGACGGTAGTTATCAAATTACATTAGGCGCAAACTCCGAACATATTTTTGTTTCTATCCCTTCAGGTTATGCATTCCCTCATGAAAAAAATATTGCACGGCATTATAAGGAAGTTGCGGGTACGGACACATTCAATTTCGAATTAACACCCTTAACACTTAAGGACGATCAGCATCAGTTTTTGATATGGGCCGACCCGCAGGTGAAGAATAGCCAGGACGTTCAAAAACTGATGACCCAGTCGGTGCCGGACGTGCAGCAGTATGTGAAGGCACTTCCGGCCAATACACTCATCCATGGAATTTGCGTTGGCGATATCGTTTGGGACGCTCTGCCTTTGTATAGCAGCTACAACGAGGCTATAGAAAAATGCGGCCTTCCTTTCTTCCAGGTGATTGGTAACCATGATATGGATTATGAAAAAGGCGGAGATGAAAAATCGGACGATACTTTCAAAAAGACGTATGGTCCAAGCTATTATTCTTTCAACCGCGGCCAGGTACATTATGTAGTGCTGGACGATGTTTATTACTTGGGCAATGACAGAGACTATAAAGGCTTTATTACTGAAGAACAATTAGCGTGGCTGAAAAAAGACCTTTCTTTTGTTACCCCGGATAAACTTATTGTTTTAGGTACGCATATTCCGGTACATAACTCTGTTGAAAACAGACAGGCTTTATACGATATTTTAAAACCTTATAAAGCACATATTATGACTGGCCATACGCATTACAATCTTAATGTTATTAGCGGCAACGTGTATGAGCATGTTCATGGAACGGTTTGCGGAGCCTGGTGGACAGGCCCTATTTGCGGCGATGGCACACCTCCCGGATATGCTATTTACGAAGTAAACGGAACAGAGCTAAAATGGCATTATAAATCTGTTGGTAAAACCAGAGCGCACCAGATACGCACCATGGTTGAACCGAATAGCGCAGGAGACAGGCTTGTTGCAAATGTATGGAACTGGGATCCCTCCTGGAAAGTTGAATGGCAGGTTGATGGAATAAGCAAAGGTCTTCTTCCCCGCTCAACTGATTATGATCCGCTGGCTGTTACTTTATACCTCGGCGATCAACTGCCGGCGTCACGAACTTTTGTTGAGCCAAACAGAACTGAACATCTCTTTAAAGCAACCATTCCTAAAGGAGCGCAACAGGTAAAGATTATTGCTACCGACAGGTTTGGTGTTCAGTATGAAGCCACTGCTTAGAATCTGTATAGGAAATATTCAAGATTGATGTATACTTACTTTCTCCGTGCACTCGGCGCCCAAACTTTTGTATTTCTCTGCGGTTATTTTTTTTACCGCAGAGAAATACATGGAGAAAAGACATCGCTGAGATACACAGAGGTAAAGGTTATTGAAATACTAGACAACTCATTAGATAAACTATCTTCCAGGCATTATATGACTTTTTACCTTGGATAATTAAAAGGCAGGTTACCGCAGACTATTAAAACAATATTTACTGATGATTAAAGCTGTTTTTTGTTCGCTTGCTATTGCTGTATTTCTTGTACTCTCTTGTTCGCCGTTACGCAGCTCCCGCGCAAAGAATTCCTCGCGCTTTGATTTTGAAGCACATCGTGGCGGCCGTGGTTTAATGCCTGAGAATACAATTCCTGCAATGAAGAACGCAATTGATTTAGGTGTTACAACTTTAGAGATGGACGTTGTAATTTCAAAAGACGGAAAGGTGGTTGTGTCTCATGATCCTTTTTTTAGCGATGTTATAACCACAACTCCCGATGGCAAATTCCTTACTAAACAAGAAGCTTCGGAACACCTGCTTTATCAAATAAATTATGATAGCATCAGGAAGTATGACGTAGGGATAAAACCTCATCCCGATTTTCCACGGCAGAAAAAAATAGCAGTATATAAACCATTACTGTCTCAGTTAATTGACTCAACAGAAGCGTATGCAAAAAGTAAAAACCATACGATTAGGTATAATATAGAAGTAAAGTCTAATGAAAAGTTTGACAGTATTCGTCATCCCGCCCCGCAAGCTTTTGCTGAGTTACTTATGCAGGTATTACAAGAAAAAAATATTCTCGACCGTACAACAATACAATCATTTGATGTAAGGCCTCTTCAATACCTCCACAAAACATATCCTGCTGCAACGCTTTCTTACCTGGTCGAAAAAGCTTCAGGAACCTTTCAACAGCAATTGGATAAGTTAGGTTTTATTCCAAATATTTATAGTCCTCAATATGTTATGCTAACAAAAGAAATTCTTCAGCAATGCCATGCAAAAAAAATGAAGGTAATCCCCTGGACGGTAAATACAGTTGAAGAAATGAACATGCTTATAGAGATGGGAGTGGATGGGATCATTTCTGATTATCCTGATTTATTTACACTCGTTAAGTTGAAGAAGTAGTTCGAATTAGCAGGACGATGTAATTTTAATTTGTGGGTACGATAAGGGTTTAAATAATATTGTCAATTTCCGTCTGCTTTAAGTAAAATTCATAAATTGTACTCCTAAATAGATAACAAAAAAGCTTGCCAATATGAATATAACGAGGCGAGGCGCCATAAAGAATTGTTTTATTATAACAGTTGGAGCTGCCCTTATCCCTTCCTGTTTACGTGAGAGTAAACCCAGCATACCTCTTAAACATCTTGACATTACCGGCGACCAGGAAAAGCTCATTAGTGAATTATGCGAAACTATTATTCCCCGCACTGATACTCCCGGAGCTAAAGATACTTATACACACCTGTTTGTTTTAAAGATGGTTGACGATTGTCAGACAAAAGAAGAACAGCAAAAATTTGTAAGCGGGCTAAAGGAGTTTGAAAAACTTTCGCAGAAGAAGTACGACAGATCTTTTGTTGAATGCAGTCTGCAGCAAAGAGATGAATTGACAGGCAGCATTATCAATAAAAAAGTAGTTCCTAAGAATACTGCTGTAAATGCAGGTACGCAGAATGGTTCTAAAAAAGATGATACCGAAGATGTTACTGCATTTGTAAAAAGCATGAAAAGGTTAACGCTGCAAGGGTATATGACCTCTCAGTAT
>MWYU01000371.1 GCA_002050375.1 Chitinophagales bacterium 62-2 | reverse complement strand
CATTGTTCCTGAGGTACCTGAAGTTCCTGCAGTTCCGCTCATTGTACCTGAAGTTCCTGTTGTTCCATTCATTGTACCTGAGGTTCCTGCAGTTCCGCTCATTGTTCCTGATGTACCTGAAGTTCCTGCGGTTCCACTCATTGTTCCTGATGTACCTGAGGTTCCTGCAGTTCCGCTCATTGTTCCTGATCCTGTGGTTCCGGTTGTTTCGGTGCCGGTTGTACCAGTTGTCTCATTTCCGGTGGTACCAGATGTTCCTGCAGTTCCGCTCATTGTTCCTGATGTACCTGAAGTTCCCGCTGTTCCGCTCATCGATCCTGATGCACCCGATGTTCCGGCTGTTCCGCTCATTGATCCTGAAGCACCCGATGTTCCGGTATTTGGAAAGCGACCCCTAGGTGTATTAACACCGGTTCCGCTCATTGATCCTGAAGCACCCGATGTTCCGGCTGTTCCGCTCATTGATCCTGAAGCTCTGTTAGTTCTATTTCCCCTGGCCGTCCCGGACATGGAGCCGGACGTTGTGCCCATACTTCCTGTGGAAGTATTTCCTCCTTCTGTTCCTGTTGCGTCTGCATTCATCATAGAGTCATTCATTGCAGCAGCGGCATACTCTGCCATTTTCACCTGTTGACGAGCCATCACCGCTTCCTCAGTCCAATAGCTTGCAAAACTTTCTGGTCTGCTCGTATCGCGTCTCCAATTTTCACCTAAATCTGCTGTAGGCATTAATTGCCATTGCCCCTCAGCCTCCGGACTATAATTCGTATTAACACGCCAGTCGGTTAAATATGTCCAGCCTCCTGTTTTTCTAAGATCAACAGGACGCTTGTATTTTTCAGGGTTTTGCGTGTAATTATTCGGATCGTAAACATTACTATACATACCTCCGGAAGATTGCATACCCGAAGTGCTGTTGTTCATGTTACCTGAAGTACCGGATCCGGAACTCATACCTGAAGATGAAGTAGAGGCAGAACCTGATGTTCCTGTACCCATACCTGTACCTGGGGATCCGCTTGTCCCCGAACTTCCGGTGCTGCTACGTGGGGTATTGCAATTCGCCAGCATTATGGCTAGTGGCAATACTAGTAGTACTTTTTTCATAATAAAAGTTTTTTCAATGTCCCCACCATAATAATGCCAAGCACGTTTTTAGAAACAAAAGAGCCTATGCATTTTAAAAAAAATAGTCAGCAATTAATAGGTAAAGGAGTGGAGAAAGTTTTTTTATTTACCTGAAGTACTGTCTCTCAGTTGTGTTTTTGGTTGGCCTGCTTAAATATATGTTATCAGGATATTTCGAAAAAGCGAAGGTTGGAAGCTAATATAGTTTATACACAGGGAGTCCAAATAGAGAGTATAAATAGTTCTTCAGCAGTAAAACCCCTTTTCATTGTATTATCGGCATTCCAGCTACCGGGCCTTATATTAATTGCAAAAGACCTTCTTCTTTTTAACTTTACAACATGCAATACGAGCAGACTATTTTAAAAGAGCTTCAGGAGTGGCAATACCGTATAAGCCGGAGGCCAACTATTTTAAACAAGCTTTCCCACACGGTGCAAACAAAGATCAATAGTTATATACCCGATAAGGTACATGCCGCGGTAACGGCTACTATTAAACAAATGATACGGGGAGTGTTGTTTGGTGCAAAATTTACCACTAAAGAAGCAACTGTGCTACCGCTGGCGGAAACTGAAGAAAAAGTACAACGATTGATTAAAAATTATAAACATACTGCTGCGGCTGAAGGAGGTATTATTGGCACGGGGGGTTTTTTATTAGGGCTTGCAGAACTGCCGCTATTGATGGGAATTAAGTTGAAAATGTTGTTTGATATTGCTGCGTTGTATGGTTATTCGGTACAGGATTACAAAGAGCGTATTTATATCTTGCACATTTTTCAATTGGCTTTCAGCAGTCAGCAGCACCGGCTTAAAGTATATACTCAAATGGATAATTGGGAAGTACAAAAACAATCTTTGCCCGATGATATTCATCAATTTGACTGGAGGTCTTTTCAACAGGAATACCGCGACTATATTGACCTTGCAAAATTAGCTCAACTTATACCCGGCATTGGCGCTGTTGTAGGCTTTGTGGTAAATTATCAACTGTTGAAAAAGCTTGGCACCACCGCGATGAATGCATACCGGATGAGAAGGTTGAATGAGGCGGAAGTGAAGGAGCTTTGATACTTAACCTCTTATTATACTCTTATTTTTAAAAAAGTACCGTATATAATTTTGAACTTCTAGTTTCCGTATAATTTAATGCCCTCCTTAGTAGTTTAAAACAAGAAAAGTACAAGCGCCTTTAAGGTTTAAGAAAGGGTAATTTCAAAAAAAAAGAGGTCGTTGCAGCAACCTCTTTTCTATTATTATTTGGTTTAACAATTATGCTCCTAACACAACAATCAATGCATATATTACTCCTGGAAGAAAGAATAACAATGTAAGGATTAAGGAGATCCAAAATTTATTATTAATTTCTCCCTGGTGCAGGTAAACAGCTAAAGGCGGTAATATTAGAGCAAGGACCACTAATAAAAGAGTATTAGTTGAAGTTTCTCCCGCTGCTTTCTTCTCTTTAAAAAGACTAAGTTCTTTTTTAACTT
Organism: Chitinophagales bacterium 62-2; assembly: GCA_002050375.1. GTDB lineage: Bacteria > Bacteroidota > Bacteroidia > Chitinophagales > Chitinophagaceae > Segetibacter. The sequence continues at coordinate 2,763 of MWYU01000371.1, read as the reverse complement.
CTTTAATTCGGTCTTTTCTTTCTTTCTTGGAAAGATTTTTAAATTCTTTCATTGCATCCTGAACAGTTCCTACTGCAGGCTCGTTGCTTACCTGTGAGGCAGCTTCTTTAATATCTTTTGAATTTGTGGCACCAAAAGATGGGATAGAAGGCATAGCAAGTAAAGCGGCAAAGGCAAGGAGTAAAATGTTTTTTCTCATAATAAAAATTTGAATTTAATATTTAAAGTAAAGATACCAAAAACGTTAAATGGTTTAACAAAATTATTATGCCACAACAAAAAATTCCTCACAATAAAGTTATAAGTATAAAACAGGAAGCCTCACATTTCTGCGAGGCTTCTTCATTTATAATATTAATAATCTTACTTGACAGGAACAAATCTGCTTACTAAGATCTGCCATCCGCATAATCAGCGATCTTACTTCACTTCTTCAAACTCCGCATCAGTAACCGTTTCAGCTTGTGCGCCACCATTTGAATTAGGGTTGCCCTGTTGACCGTTTCCGCCTGGTTGACTACCAGCATCCTGGGTTGCTTTATACATATCTTCACTTGCTGCAGTCCATGCAGTATTCATATCAGTTAATGCGGCATCAATCTTAGCAATGTCCTGCGATTTGTGTGCATCTTTCAGGTTGTTTAATGCTGCTTCGATAGGCGCTTTTTTATCAGCAGGTATCTTGTCTCCGTACTCTTTCAATTGTTTTTCTGTCTGGAAAATCAAGCTGTCAGCCTGGTTAATTTTTTCTACTTTCTCACGGGCTTCTTTATCCGTTGCCTCGTTGGCTTTAGCTTCATTCTTCATTTTTTCAATCTCTTCTTTGCTTAATCCGCTACCTGCTTCAATGCGGATATTATGAGATTTTCCGGTTCCTTTATCTTTTGCTGTAACATGTAAGATACCGTTCGCATCTATATCGAAAGTTACTTCAATCTGAGGTAAACCTCTTGGAGCCGGCGGAATACCATCAAGGTTAAACATTCCAAGGCTCTTGTTTTGAGAAGCCATTGGCCTTTCACCCTGCAACACATGTATTTGCACACCGGGTTGGTTATCGCTTGCTGTAGAGAATACTTCAGTTTTCTTGGTTGGAATGGTTGTATTGCTTTCTATCAATCTTGTCATTACACCACCCATTGTTTCAATACCCAGACTCAAAGGAGTAACGTCGAGCAACAGCACATCCTTAACCTCACCGGTTAATACACCACCCTGTATAGCAGCCCCAATCGCTACAACTTCATCGGGGTTTACACCTTTACTTGGTTTTTTACCAAAGAACTTTTCAACTATTTCCTGAACCTTAGGAATACGTGTACTACCACCTACCAATATAACTTCATTAATGTCGTTTGTTGAATAACCGGCATCTTTCAAAGCAAGTTCGCAAGGCTTCAAACATCTTGCAAACAGGTTATCACTCAATTGCTCAAACTTAGCACGGCTAAGCTTTTTTACAAGGTGTTTAGGCACCCCGTCAATAGCAGTTATATAAGGTAAGTTTATCTCAGTCTCGCTTGAAGAGCTTAATTCAACCTTAGCTTTTTCAGCGGCTTCCTTTAAACGCTGCCAGCTCATCGGGTCTTTGCGGAGGTCAACATTTTCATCTTTCTTAAATTCATCTGCTAACCAGTCCATTACTACTTTATCGAAATCATCACCACCAAGGTGAGTATCACCATTAGTAGATTTAACTTCAAAAACACCTTCACCCAATTCAAGAATAGAGACATCGAATGTACCACCGCCAAGGTCAAACACCGCGATTTTTTGATCAGCATGTTTTTTGTCAAGTCCATAAGCCAATGCTGCTGCTGTAGGTTCGTTTATAATACGACGAACATTTAAACCGGCAATTTCGCCGGCCTCTTTTGTAGCCTGGCGCTGAGCGTCGTTAAAATATGCAGGTACGGTAATAACGGCTTCTGTAACTTCATGTCCAAGATAATCTTCTGCAGTTTTCTTCATCTTTTGCAGGGTCATCGCACTTATCTCTTGCGGAGTATATTGACGGCCATCTATGTCAATACGTACCGTATTATTGTCACCTTTTACTACTTTATAGCTCCAGTGACCTGCTTCCTGTGTAATTTCATCATACTTATGACCCATGAAACGCTTAACGCTCATAATGGTCTTTGCCGGGTTAGTAATAGCCTGACGCTTGGCAGGATCACCTACTTTACGTTCGCCGTTATTTAAAAAGGCTACGATACTGGGTGTAGTTCTTCTTCCTTCGTCATTAGCAATTACCACCGGTTCGTTACCTTCCATAACAGCCACGCAACTGTTGGTGGTTCCAAGGTCAATGCCTATAATTTTTCCCATATGATTATTATTTATTTTTAAGAATTTGTGTTACAGGTAGAAGTCAATCATTATGCCAATAGAAAATTTGTGAAAAAATGGCAGGAAGAAGCAGGAAGTATGAGGTAGGAAATTCGAAGTACGAAATACGAAATACCAAGTACGAAGAATGAGGTGGGAGGTACAAAGTACGAAGTGCGAAGAATGAAGTAGGAGGTACGAAGTCAGAGGTACGAGATATGTGGTATTCCAGACGCTTTAATATTATCAGATAAATATTGCAACTGTTCTTCTTATCTTGTTTAATCGCCATTAACTTTTTAATAATATCAACAAATGAAATTACCAGAACTTCCCCTGCAAGCGTGGGAAAAACTAAAATGACATTGCATCTCTATCTGCAGATTGTTGGAAAAATCAGGCTGAAAGTAATGCCCCGAAAAATCATTGGTG
>MWYU01000382.1 GCA_002050375.1 Chitinophagales bacterium 62-2 | reverse complement strand
CTTCTAATCCGTTTGAAACCATACAACAAATCGCCGGAGGTTACTGTCTTAACCGATGTCTTCATGTAGTTGCTGAGCTGGGAGTTGCTGATGCTCTTGAAGAAATACCACAAACCGCTTCTGAACTTGCAGGTATTGCAGGGGCTAATGCTGATGCTCTTGGACGGGTTTTGCGACTCCTTTCGGCATATGGTATATTTGAATCGAATGGAAATAAATTCTCACATTCACCGGCTTCGCGGCTGCTGCGCAAAGACCATCCGCAATCAATGAGGGGTTTTGTACGCATGTTTGGCTTGTCAATAAACTGGAAGGCTTATGAAGCATTTCACGAAACCATTAAAACCGGTGAACCTGCTGTGGAAAAAATTTATCCTGGTGGTTTTTGGAATTACTTTTCCGAGCATAAGGAAGAAAGCAACATTTTCAATGAAGCTATGGCGGATAAAGCCAAAGGTCAATTACACGGTATTATGGCTTCCTATAACTTCTCTGATTTTAAAACTATCGCAGATATTGGAGGTGGCCGGGGACATTTGTTAAAAGCTGTTCTCGATTCGGCTCCCAATGCAAAAGGAGTGTTGTTTGATCTGCCGCATGTAATTGAAGATGCAGCAGATATGGCTTTCGACAGACTTACCCTGCAAGCTGGAGATTTTTTTAAAGATAGTTTGCCTGTTTGCGATGCTTATCTGGTAATGGAAATCATTCATGATTGGGCGGAAGAGGAAGCAACTGCAATTCTTAAAGCTGTCCGAAAGGCAGCACCTCCGCATGCTAAACTGTTTTTAATAGAAACAATTATTCCCGAAGATGCAAAACCTGATTGGTCAAAAATGTTAGATGTACATATGCTCACTTTACTTGGAGGGCGGCAACGTACACGGAAGGAATATGAAAATCTGTTAGCAGTGGCGGGATTTTTATTAAACCGTGAGATAGATACCGGTGCAGGCATTTCTATTATTGAAGCTTCCGTTCAGTAAATCATTTGTCCCTTGTTAGTTTTGATCCTTCCTTTATATTGCTTACATCTATTTAAACCGTTCAATGGCCTGGCTTCAAAGAACAGTCGGGTAGGCATGGGCACCGAGCCACTCAAATAACGAACGTTAAAGTCTCCCTTCAAACGGCTCGTATTATTCAATCGCACTTTTATTCCAATTTTCAAATGCTAAAACAACAACGGATCTTGTGTAGTAATTAATTCAGTTACGTATACTCCAACTGCCCTACACTCCTAACCTGTAATCTTAACAGTAAACAAAAAGGGGCAAAGAAATTGTAATAAAGATTACTGCAAAAACATTTTGAAGAACGGAAATTATTTTAGCTGCTAACTATGCAAACCTTAAGCTCAATACAATTTAGAAACGACTTTGTAAGCACCTTTGACGGCGACCAAAGTGGAAATCTAACTCCCCGCCAGACGCCCCATGTTCTTTATAGTAAGGCCACTCCCACCCCTGTAAAAAAGGTTACACTACTTGCATGGAGTGACGAATTGGCTAAAGAACTGGAGATAGAAAACCCAACAGACCAAAATGATGTAGACATTCTGGGTGGAAATATAGTTACCCCTTCAATGCAACCCTATGCCGCTTGTTATGCTGGTCACCAGTTTGGAAACTGGGCCGGCCAATTGGGTGATGGCCGGGCAATAACGCTTGGTGAATTACGTACTTCAACCGGCAAAGTGTGGGAGCTGCAGATAAAGGGCCCAGGGCCTACAGCGTACAGCCGCAGGGCCGATGGCAGAGCAGTCTTAAGATCTTCGGTAAGGGAATACCTGATGAGTGAAGCAATGTTTCACCTTGGCGTCCCTACAACAAGGGCATTAAGCCTTGTAAGTACAGGTGACCTGGTAATGCGAGACATGTTTTATGATGGTAATCCTGAGTTTGAGCCGGGTGCAATTGTGATGAGAGTGTCGCCCAGCTTTTTACGTTTCGGCAATTTTGAGATGCCCGCTGCAAGGGGCGAAATAGATAATTTGAAAAAACTTGTCGACTGGACTATTGAACGTTATTACCCTCACATACACGGGGAAGACAAAATACTAACCTGGTACAAAGAGATTGTTGAGCGAACCGCAAGCTTAATGGTGGAGTGGTTAAGAGTGGGCTTTGTTCATGGAGTGATGAATACCGATAATATGTCCATTCTTGGTCTTACCATTGATTATGGCCCCTACTCTTTTGTAGATGATTACGATCCCACTTTTACACCTAACACCACTGATCTCCCCGGCAGAAGGTACGCGTTTGGAAAGCAGGCTTCTATTGCTAAATGGAACCTTGGCTGCCTTGGCGGCGCTATTGCTCCACTGCTGCCAAACACAGACGAGTTGGTGAAAGTGCTTGACGGCTACGACGATTTTTTTTGGAACAGGTTCTATATAATGATGGGTAGCAGGATAGGCCTGGATGATTTAAAGCTTGATGATGTTAATCTTATTAATGAGTTTGAAAAAACATTAAGAATGATTAAGCCTGACATGACAATATTTTACCAGCTTCTCATTGACCTTCCATTGAACACGGATAATAAGCACGATGTTGTAGATCATTTTAAAGGAAGTTTTTATAAAGAGCTTTCGCAAATGGAAGTGGATACATTATACAGTTTAATAAAAATTTACGTTGAGAGAATTGCGTCTAATACTATAAGCCGTGAGGAATCGGTAATGCGTATGAGAAAGACAAATCCACGAATAATCTTAAGAAATTACATGCTTCACCAGGCGATTGAAGATTTGGAGAAAGGTAATGATGGTTTGTTTGTGAAACTGCAAGAAGCTATGAAGGAGCCTTATTCAAAAAAGTTTGACGAGTTTTTTGCAAAGAGACCGTCGTGGGCAACACAAAAAGCAGGATGTTCGATGTTAAGTTGCAGTTCTTAATTTGTTGTAATAAACATTTTTAAAACAATATCACAATCTTTAATATACATTGTTTGTTTGCAGCGGTTATTAAATGAACATTTATACCGCTTACTAAAACCTACCCTTTTAAAGTGCGTAAAGTAATAGAGTAACGCGTTTGTTTTACAGGAGTAATGCTATGTTGCCAATCGCTCCTTGCGGCTCCTTCAATTGTATAAAGGGAACGGCGATTTACCGGGAAGGAAACAACAAAAGCCTTCGGCTGTTTTACTTTATCCTGCGGACGTAAACGAAAGTTGCAGTCGCTCATAAGAGATATCCCTGCAATAATATCAAACGGCGGAGCATCGCGATGCCAGTTAATCACTGAACCTACAGGGTATTCTGTAACCAACAGTTCGGCAAATGCGGTTGGCTCTATTGAGAGATGTAAACTAACTCTCCTGATAAGAAAATCAAATACGGTTGGAATATTTTTGCCTTTTGTAATGCTTCCGTTATCGAAACTATAATCATAACCAAAACTTGCCACTTTCCTATTCGCTTTAAATCCCTGGAAATTGAAGTTGTGCAGTTCAATCTTTTGAATCTCCTCATACAATCCCATCTCTTCATCTTTAGTTATAAAATCAGGAGTGTATGCAAACCCATCAGGGTACGCAGGTTCAATGGGAAATAAAGTATTCATGTTGAAATTTGAAGTTGTTGAAAGAAAACTACAATTAACAGTACCTGTTTAATGTCTCCTGCTGCTTTCACAGTGCGAGCCATTATTTCTCATCGCAAACCATAACTTTTCTTCTGGTACAACAATTGAAGATTTAATATAATATTTATTCATTTAAAAAATATTTATGGAAAGTAACATGCATCAAAGCGAGGATAATAAATTCATTCCCATGACTTCTGTTTCGAGTGGAAAAGTACGGGAAGCAAGGAGCGGTGTTTTTTATTATACGAATCAAATAGTAAATCTTGTTTTTATCGGAACTTCAGACCATTGGGTGTTAGTGGATGCAGGTATGCCAAAAAGCGGCGAAGAGATACGCCTGGTGGCAGAGGATATATTTGGCGCAAACACTAAACCTTCTGCTATCATTCTTACGCACGGACATTTTGATCACGTTGGCAGCATTGTTTATTTAATTAAGCATTGGAACGTACCCGTTTATGCCCATCCAACAGAGTTTCCCTTCTTAACAGGAGAGCAAAGTTATCCAGAACCTGACACAACTGTGGCAGGAGGCATGCTCGCTAAAATTTCTTCTATTTACCCAAACGAACCAATTAATATAAAACCTGCTTTACAACCTTTGCCAGGTGATAATTCTGTTCCAGGTTTACCCGAATGGAAATGGATTCATACTCCCGGTCATTCTCCGGGGCAAGTAGCATTATTTAGAGAAAGTGATAAAACTTTAATTTCTGCAGATGCAATTATTACCGTTAAGCAAGACTCAATGTATAAAGTGCTGGTGCAAAAGAAAGAAGTATGTGGTCCGCCAGTGTATTTAACCACCGACTGGCAAGCAGCATTTGATTCAGTAAAAACTTTAGAGGCGCTTCAACCGCAATTAGTTATTCCTGGTCACGGTACAGCAATGGAAGGCACAGAACTAACAGAAGGACTACGCAGATTGGTTAATGAGTTTGCTGAAATAGCAGTTCCAGATCACGGAAAATTTGTAGGAAATTATAAGTAAATAAGTCAAAGAATTTATAGCAAAAAAAAGAGACTATTAATTTAGCCTCTCTCTTTTTAATTTCCCTTATCTCCGATTTATCACTTTTCACCCGGTGGCTTTACAAAAGATAGCCTCGAAATTGAGGCTATCTTTTTTATCTGCTTAAAATCTAATATAATTACATACCGCCTTTATCAAACACCATCAATACCTGGCCACCTTGTTTTAATCGAAGTTGGTTATTCACTACATCATAAGAGTCTGCGCGACGTAAACGATCTGTAAAGGCAGACTGATCAAAGCCACCGATACATTGGATGTTTGCCACGGGAACAGCATCCTGAAAAGTTAACTGACCTGCTGATTCCGCTTTCATGGTGCCTACAATATTGTTACAACCTGTATAACCTGTAAAGCTTCCATTCCCGATATACATATTTATTCTGGGCATCATGAACTTATTACCATTAACAGCAATTAATGCACTGTCTGTGCTGCTACTTATTGCTACTAATGTTCCTGAGAAAGTTTCCCCGCTCATTCCTGTTCCTGCAGTTCCGCTCATTGTTCCTGATGTACCTGAAGTTCCTGCAGTTCCGCTCATTGTACCTGAGGTTCCTGAAGTTCCTGCAGTTCCGCTCATTGTACCTGAGGTACCTGAAGTTCCTGCAGTTCCGCTCATTGTTCCTGATGTACCTGAAGTTCCTGCAGTTCCGCTCATTGTTCCTGATGTACCTGAAGTTCCTGCAGTTCCGCTCATTGTTCCTGATGTACCTGAAGTTCCTGCAGTTCCGCTCATTGTTCCTGATGTACCTGAAGTTC
>MWYU01000571.1 GCA_002050375.1 Chitinophagales bacterium 62-2 | reverse complement strand
GTAAAATACATTGTTACCAACAAACCAGTTATGTTGGTGTATCATGGTGAAATTTTGAGTGACGTTATGAAAAGGGAACGAATAACAAAAGATGAATTATTTGCCGCTGCAAGGAGTAATGGCGTTACACAGTTGGAGGACTTAGCTGTTGTTATACTGGAGACAACAGGTGATATTACGGTGATAAAAAAAATAGAAGGAGAAAATGCTGAGGCTTTAAGTACTATATCCAACTTTCCGCTTAAACAAGCTAAATAACCAATGTCATTAACTTAAAATTATGCTCAATGCCATTCGTCATTGCGAGGACCAAGCAATCTGCTCTATCAATAAATGAGTTTAGCTATTCATAAAGCAGATTGCTTCGTCGTGCCTCCTCGCAATGCCGAATGTTTTATTCCAAAATCTAACAACGGAAAAGAGGATAGTTACCTAAACTAATTATGATTAAGAAAATTTTCAAATGGATACGTAAGTATTACAGCGAAACAATCAACAGTATTGCCTTTTATCCAGCGCTGATATCTTTAGGTTTTTTGCTGCTGTCCATTCTAATGCTTGAATTAGATTTTTCTGAAACAGGAAAGCATCTTAAGTCGAAGTTAAGCTGGTTAAGTTTACGCGATGCAAGCACAGCACGTTCTATACTTACAACCATTTCCGGAGGCATTATTTCACTTACTGTGTTCAGCTTCTCAATGGTAATGATACTGTTAAACCAGGCTGCATCGCAAATGAGCAACCGGATGCTCGACAGCATGATCGGCAACAAGTTTCAGCAAATTATCTTAGGCTTTTATATCGGCACTATTGTCTATTCCCTGTTTTTATTGAGTACAATACGCGATATAACATCGGGAATTTCTGTACCTGCTTTAAGCATTTATCTATTGCTTTTGTTTACTGTTGTAGATATATTTCTGTTTATTTACTTTCTGCATTATGTAACGCAGTCCGTTAAGTTCGAAACCATTATCAAACGTATACACGAGAAAACGTTACATACACTCCGGCATCACTGTTGCCCGGAAAAGTCAAGTATCTTTACGCCAGATGAAACAAAGGCACAAACCATTTATATGCCTTCATCTAATTACTACCAGGGATTTAATAAACCGTCACTTATACGCTTTGCCGAAAAACATAATCTGCTTGTTCAAATGCTTCATTCACCAGGCTCATATGTATTAGAAGGCAGCCCGTTACTTATTGTGTCTGGCGAGAAAAAATTACATAAGGAAGATATAGATGAGCTGGTAGTTGCAATAGATTTATACAGCGGTCAACCCATTGATAAAAACTCCTACTATGGTTACCACCAGCTTGCTGAAGTTGCCATCAAGGCATTAAGCCCGGGTATAAACGACCCCGAAACAGCCGTCTTAAGCATACACGCCTTAACTGACCTGTTCCGGTTTAGATTATTCAACTATTTGCCATTAACGTTAGCCGATGAAAACAAAGTAATACGTGTGGCAATGAAAGAACTGTCGTTTGAAGAATTATTTGTTGAATGTTTCTACCCCATTTGGAAATATGGAAAAGAGGATAGGTATATTCAGGATGCACTTTTGCAAATGAGCCAACAATTATTACAATGCGATGTAAAGCAGGAAAATCAGCAGCTACTGCAAAATTTTAAAGCAAAGATAAAGTTGCAAATTAATTCACGTGAAAAATAACTTTGCACTGTTTCAAAGGGAAATATTTTCTCTTATACTCCTTTGTTCAATCTTAATGCTGTCGGCTTGTAAGAGGAAAATTAAATCCGACAGCTTCGACGAGGTAAATTTCTCTTTTCTCGAACGAAACTAAAACCCGGAGCACATCCGTTGTTGTTGAAAATACCGAAGAGCTGGAAGAGCCAAACACTAAAAAACTCACCCGGCTTTAATGTATCCTCATAAAATGAAAGTAGAATGCCTAAAAGTGACACAGCCATTGTAATGCAGTCCTGGGTTGAAGCATTTTCTGATAAAATGTATTTGTGGACTTTATATAAAACAAACAGTAAGGAAACCGCTGAAGACTTGGTGCAGGACACTTTTTTAGCTGCATTTCAAGCTATCGAAAAGTTTGAAGGTAAAAGTGAACCTAAAACCTGGTTATTCAGCATTCTTAATAACAAAATTGCTGAACATTTTAGAAAAGCTTATCGCAACCCCACCATTAATGAAAGTGATAGAAATGTTGATACAGAAGTATCATTATTTGACACGTTCTTCGATAGCGATGGTAATTGGAAAAAAGAACAGCGGCCCAAAGAATGGCATCGTGACGAAGGAAACCTTCTTGATAACGCCGAATTTATAAATGTGCTGCAGGGGTGTTTGCGTAAACTACCAAACAATTGGTTCGCGGCAGTGCAATTAAAATATATCGAAAAAAAAAGAGGGGAATTAATTTGTCAGGAATTAGAGATTTCTCCGACTAATTTCTGGCAGATACTGCACCGGGCAAAGTTGCAGCTTAGAAAATGTTTGGAGGTTCACTGGTTTAAAAATTAATAAGATGAAGAAAATAATGTACCTGATAATGCTTCCATGTAAAAAAGTAACAGAATTGATAGAAAAGAGGTCGTTGGTAGGATTATCCTTTAAAGAGAAAATACAATTGCATCTTCATAAAACGATGTGTGATGCATGTACGGCATACCAAAAACAAAGTAAAAAAATTGATGAATTGCTGGAGAGATATATTCATACTTCTGATACTAATAATTCAGGGTCATATCAAAACCATGAATTGAAACAAAAAATTATAAACAATCTTTCATAGGTTTATTACAAAACAAAAAGCTTCATTTCAATTCCTTCAAACTAAAGCGTATGAAAAAAGCCTTAGCAATCGTTATTCTGATTATAGGTTGCCATGCAGCTTCAGCCCAAAGCGACAGCTCCTATTATACAGTACGGCTATCATCTTTCGACTTAAGTGTTACTAATAACATTACAAAGCTTCACTGGAAAACAATCTGCTTTTTGCAATAGGCAAACTTCCAGATTCAAAAATCGGCTAACGGCACAGATTATAATACTATAAGTTCATTTACCGCAGACCGGCTTCGTTGTCAGCAACCTTTTGATTTTACTGATAGTTTAAGTGCTAATCAGGGTAATATTTTTTACAGGATTAATGTTGGCAATATAGATGGTACCTTTTATAATTCTGCGGTAAGACGTGTATATCTTAAAGAAAAGGGATTTGACTTAATTGCCATCTATCCAACAATTGTTACTTCATCTGCGAATTTCACTTTATCAAGTGCAGATAATAAAACTTTTTATGCTACGATTATCAACCAAAGTGGCGTAAGTGTAAAAACGATAAAACTTCAGGTTCCTAAAGGATTGTCAAATTATAGTTTGCAGACGGGTGGTTTACCTCCAGGTTATTATTGGTTGAAGGTTATGAATGAGCAGGGGGAAGTCAAAACTGAAAAATTTATAAAACAATAAAGTTTGATTATGACTAATAAAACTGTAGCTGTTTTTAATCGCTGGTTTAGAATATCAGTTGGATTATTTTTTATGGGAGTAGCTATTTATTATAAAGAATGGATGCCGGCTTTATTCGGAAGTATTTTCATAATCCAGGGGATACTGAACAGGGGATGTTATGGTCAATGTTTTGTTCCTGGACAAAAGCATACAGGAAGAGATTCAGTAAATACTTTGAAGAATAGTTGACAACTTTAAAATATCCTTCCGGGAAATTACAAACTTGCTTATCTCTTGTATTCCAGATATAGGCAAAACTATAGGTACAGTTTACACACTCTCTCAACTGTGCTTCATTTTAAGTATTTAAGGATAGTGAGTTATCAGCAAGAGAGAAATCCCTGATTGCACTAGCCGTAGCCCATTCCGTTCAATGTCCTTACTGTATTGATGCCTACAGCAATGATGCCTTTGAAAAAGGCTGGAGTGAAGCGCAGATGATGGAAGCAGATCATGTTGCCTGTGCCATTCGTGGAGGAGCATCACTTGTGCATGACGTGCAAATGATGAATAAAGTGAAAGAAATAGCGATGTAAACCCTAACCCACTAAAGGGGGAACAAGGGAAAAAGAATCTTCATTTAAATTTAAAAGCCCCGCCTACGGTAGCTATGCCAACACACAAGTCAATACAATAGCAACCTTCGGCTTCCCACAGCAAAAGCCACTCGTACCTCATGGCACTTGCTTTTTGCCCGGCTTCTTGTTCAGCAAGGGCAGCGTACTTATTATTTTCAGTGTTTGCCTTTTTAAGCCTTCGGGCTTTTTTTTGACTTGCCCTTGTAAAAACAAGCTATTATGCCTCTGCAACGTTGATACAAACATTCATTTGCTCATTAACTGCCTCTTTCAATTACCTTTGCACCTGATGAAAAAGTGGCTCACATTTTTATTATTGCTCATAACCCTTACAGGCACATTCTATCCCTGTTGCCTGGTAGATGAATGCAATGAAGAAGAAATTGCCACAGCACAAAAGGAAAATAAGAAACAGACTGAAGGCAATTGTTCACCCTTTTTTGCCTGTGCAACCTGTCCCGGATTTGCTCAAATGTCTAAGCCAGTGCAAATCATTCAGCCGGTTATAGAGAACCAGGTTCATCATGAAAGGCTGGTAGTTTTCAATCCCACTACATACGCTTCTTCTTTTTGGCAACCGCCCCGTTCCTGCTAAGTTTTATCTTATTGACAGTCCGCTTTGCAGACTGATGTATCCATTTATTCACTAATCAAATTTAGTTAAGAAGTCATGCGACTATTTATAACATTATTATTATCAGGAATTAGCTTTTATAGCCAGGCACAACAAACACTGTATATAAAAGTTACCGGGGGAGAAAACAAAACTCCTATATCAGCAAGTGTTTCAATTAAGGGCACAACAAGAGGTTATTCTACCAACACATTAGGCAGGGCATCAATCTCATTTACTGCAAATGGTAACTACACATTAGTTGCCACTGCCGTCGGTTACGAAGAAAAAGAAACCAGGGTTACCATTCCTTACACTTCAGACACTTTAGAGATTGAGCTTGAAAGTAGTAAAGACGAATTAGAAGAAGTAATAGTTCAGTCAACCCGAACCAGCAGAACAATAGCCAATGTACCTACGAGAGTTGAAACAATAGAGCTTGAAGAAATAGACGAAAAGAGCAATATGCGACCTGCCAATGTTGCTATGATTTTACATGAAAGCACAGGTATACAGGTACAGCAAACTTCCGCTACTTCAGCCAATGCAAGTATAAGAATACAGGGCCTGGATGGAAGGTACACCCAGCTTTTAAAAGATGGTTTTCCAAACTTTGGCAACTTCTCCAGTGGTTTAAGTGTATTGGAAATACCACCATTAGATTTAAAGCAGGTAGAGATTATCAAAGGTCCGGCTTCGCCACTCTTTGGC
>MWYU01000526.1 GCA_002050375.1 Chitinophagales bacterium 62-2 | reverse complement strand
ATTGAAATTCTGGCAAATAAGAACGAAGTGCAAGCTGTGCAAAACTTTTAAACGGGGAGGGAGTTTTTTCAACTTTAGGCGAAGAAGTTTATGACGATTATTGGATGTTTTACTTAACAAAGGATATGGCGATGGCTTTGGAAATCACCAGACCTTACACAAACTTAAAATCATTCTTAGAATACAAGCAAAGAGGTATAAACATTCTTGAAGAACATAAAGAAGAAATTGAACAACTCAATGAAGAAGAAGATGTAGAAAGTGAAAAAGGGGGGGAAAACGATGAATAAAAAAATTATAATCCCCCCAATCAAAAGTCAGGGCATAAAAACAAAGTTAGTGCCGTGGATTATGGACCTTGCACCAAAAGTAAATGGTAAATGGGTTGAGCCATTTCTTGGAACTGGTGTAGTAGCTTTCAACTCTGGTTATAAGGAAGCAGTCTTAAATGACACAAATCCGCATATCATTAATTTTTACAAAGGCATTCAGCAAAAGACAATAACTGCACCTTTGATGAAAAATTATCTAGAACAGGAAGGTGAACTTTTAAGTAAGGCCGAGAATAATGGTTACGAACATTATTTAAAAGTGCGAACACGTTTTAATTCCACCGAAGGAGGATCGCCTTTTGATTTTATTTTTCTTTCCCGTGCTGGATTTAATGGAATGATGCGGTTTGGAAAAAAAGGGAACTGGAATATTCCTTTTTGTAAAAAGCCTGATCGCTTTGCACAATCATATATAACCAAAATAGTTAATCAGGTTTCAAATATTTCAAAGATTATTCAACGTGAACCCGACTGGACTTTTTATAATTCATCGTTTGCAGAAATTATTCCTCTCGCAACAGAAAAAGACATTATTTATTGCGACCCGCCTTATTATGGCCGGTACGTTGATTATTTCAACGGTTGGACAGAGCAAGATGAAGAAATGTTATTTAATCTGTTAAGTGAGACAAAAGCAAAATTCATTCTTTCAACCTGGCACCATAACGACTGGAGAGAAAATGAAATGATTAAAAAATTTTGGAACAAGTTCAACATAGTTACCAAAGATCATTTTTATCATTCAGGCGGCAATATAGAAAATCGTAAAACGATCGTTGAAGCTCTTGTATGCAACTTTAATCTTGACAATATTCAAGACCATAATCATGGACAAAAAGAGAAGTCACAAACCGAACAACTGAAACTGCAATTAACGTAAAGAAAAAGGCATGAAAGTGTTCTTATTTAAGCAAAAAAAATGTCCTTTAGTCACCATTACTTATGATTACTTCGCCCTTATCCGCGGATCAATGATACCATATAAAACATCAGCCAATAAATTAATCACAATAAAAAAGGCAGCGGTAACAAGTACGCTTCCCATTACAATAGGGAAGTCAAGTTTTTCCAGGGCATCCACTGTAATTTTGCCGATACCTTTCCAGCCAAAAATGTATTCAACAAAAAAAGCACCCGCAAGCAACTCGGCAAACCAGCCGGTAATTGCAGTAACTACAGGGTTTAAAGCATTGCGTAATGCATGCCTGAAAATAACTACCCGCTTACTTAATCCTTTGGCATAAGCGGTTCTTATATAGTCCTGGTCGAGCACATCAAGCATTGCACTGCGGGTAAGCTGGGTAATGATGGCAAGCGGGCGAATGCCAAGCGTGATTGCAGGAAGAATAAGATTCTTTAATTGTAACTGACGCCCTTCAAAAGGATCAACATTATAAAGGCTGCCCGTCATGTGCAGGCCTGTGTAATTACTTAAAACAAAACCGAACAAATAAGCAATAACGATCCCCATAAAAAATGATGGCGCAGAAATACCCAGCACGCTTGAAAAAATTGCAGAAGTATCCCACCAGGTATTTTGTTTAACCGCAGCTAAAACGCCTAACAGTATTCCAAGCAATGTGGCAATAAACATGGCAGATAATGCAAGCAAGACCGTTCCGGGTAAAGCTTCCATTAATACCTGCAATACATCTCTTTTGCTTTGATAGGAACGCCTCAGGTAAGGTATCTTAAGCCCTAATTTTGTATTGCCTCCAATAAAAATTCCTTTCAGTTTCTTATTAGCTATATCATCTTCGGTATGAATGGAAAAGGGTGAAACATCATTAAGGTAAAAGATAAATTGCTTCCATTTGGGCTGGTCGAGGTACAGTTCTTTACGGATATTCTTAATAGTTGTACTATCGCCCGATTGTCCTAAAACCAATCTTGCAGGATCACCAAAACCCTGGAATAAAAAAAATACGAGCATCACCACTCCCAGCAAAACGAGCAGGCCATAGAGAAATTTTTTGGTGATGTATGATAGCATGAAGGAAAATAAAGAATTAAAAATTAAAAAGACTTGTGTCAGGCTGAGTTTATCGAAGCCTTATTAAACTCGTAAAGAAAATAGTACTCTTAAAACAAAAAGTATCGGGATGCTAATAACATCTATAACACGATCTTCACTGCAGCCTTAATTAGCCTCACAAGCCAATCTGCTGCAACTAATAAACCTGTTTTTCAAGTAGCAGATTGCTTCTTCGTCGTTCCTCCTCATCGCAATGACGAGACCCTCCTACGTTCATCTCCAGGCAAAGCAATGAGTATGATCTTAGCGTGACAGTTATTCCTTATTTGCCGGTAACATTAATCTTATCAATTGCTTCCTTAAAATCTGCGTTTGCATATTTTGCTAAAACCCTGGCCTGTTTCATTATAAAGTAAGTAGGATTTACACGGGCTGCTGTTTTTATAACCGTCGCATCACTTTTAAGAAAAGTAATATTACTTCCGTTTAATTGTTGTTGCGCTGCTTCCACAGTAGCCGTAACTGCATAAAAAGGAATTCCCTTCTGTTGACAAACCTTTTCTACTTCGGCAGCATTTTTTGCCCAGTCTTTTTCTGCCGTGCCCGCATCTTTTATAAATAACAATACATAAGTATTGGCTTGATCGAATACCGCGGTAGTAGTATCGGTACCATTTAACGAGGTAAGATTAAAGTCGGCGATGGCAGCTTGAGCTGTTCCAGGTCTCACCAGTTTTTGGTAGCGCTCCACAAACTGGTAGGTGCTGTCGTTAAAGTCTTCCGGAAAATTATTCATATCAAACTCTACATCCTTGCCATTTTTACGGTACTTAAAGTTTATGGCAAAACTATCGGAAACTGCACCCTCCGGTACTTTCATTTGCTCAACAAGATCATTTCCTGCCTTGTAAGGAAGGCAATCAACTACAGGAAGATGTTTTAAAACATACCACTGCAGCACAATGCAAAACAATACCGAAAGCGTCAGCAAAATACCATTTAAAGAAGCAGAAAAAACAGGCCGGATAATGTTACGCTTTATAAATATAAAGAGGATAAGCGCAGTTAAAATAAGGTCTTTTAAAAATGATTGCAGCGGAGTTAGCGGCAGGCAATCGCCGAAGCAGCCGCAGGTTTTGATCTGGTCAGGATGCAGCACTGCGTAGCCTGTTAAAAATGTAAAAAAGATAATAAGCAGCAGTAGCAGCCAACTGAATAAGCGCATTCGCCACCCTAATAAAACTGCAACACCTGCAACAATTTCAAAGGTGTTCATGAGTAAGGCAAAGGCCAAAGAATAATCGTTGAGAAAGCTCACTCCCCAAACATCAAAAAACTCCTGCATCTTATAGCTAAGCCCTGAAGGATCGTTGGCTTTAACCAACCCCGAAAAAATAAAAAGAACACCCACAACTATCCTGACTATCGTTAATAAAACTTTCATAAGTTAATGTTTCCCCTCCCCTATTAAAATCAATCCGAAGATTGAATAATTTATAATGTCGGTAAAATTGGCATCAATTCCTTCGCTTATTATTGTTTTGCCATCGTTGGTTAAGATTTGTTTTATCCTCAATAATTTCATAAGGATGAGATCAACAAAACTCTGCTGGCTCATGTCGCGCCATGCTTCACCATAATCATGATTTTTATTCTGCATCAGCTCACGTGCTTCACGCGTCTTCGCGTCATAAAGTCTTGCAGCTTCTTCAACCGGTAAATCTTCGGCGGCATAAGTTCCCATATCAATTTGTATCAAAGCAATGACTGCGTAATTTGCCATGCCTATGAATTCGCCTGGGATATCATCCGCAATCTTTTGATGCTTCTTTTCCTGTATTGTTCTTATGCGGAGTGCTTTAATATAAATCTGGTCAACTATCGAAATCATTCTTAGTACCCGCCACGAGGTTCCGTAATCCTGAACCTTTTTTATAAAAACCTCCCTGCAACTATTGATTGCTTCGTCGTATTGTTCTAATGTGTGCATGTATCTTCTGGTAAGAACCTATTCTTTTTTCGTTGTATAAATGTGATCTTTATTTTTTATAACAGCCAAAAATAAAGGAAAGGGAGTAATGTTTACGCTTAATTGTAAAGGTCGTTTGCTGATAATTGATGAACCTGTAATAATGGGCATTATTAATGTAACGCCTGATTCTTTTTACAGCGGGAGCCGCCGTTCAAGTATAGATGATGTTTTAACTCAGGCAGATAAAATGCTTGCCGAAGGTGCAACGATACTTGATATTGGCGGGCAAAGCACACGACCCGGAAGTGAAGCAATTGGCGCAGATACAGAAATGCAAAGAGTTATTCCTGCCGTTGAAGCTGTAGCAATTCGTTACCCCCACAGTTATATTTCGATTGATACTTACTATGCTAAAGTTGCTGCGGAAGCTATTGTTGCAGGAGCTTGTATTGTTAATGATATCAGCAGTGGCGAAATAGATCCTGAGATGATAAAGACAGTAGCATCATTGCATGTACCCTATGTTACAATGCATATGAAAGGCACTCCTGATACAATGCAGCAACATGCACAATATGAAAATGTGAACCGCGAAGTGCTTGATTATTTTATAAAGAAAACAGAACAATGCAGGCTTGCGGGAATAAACGACCTAATAATAGATCCGGGTTTTGGTTTCGCGAAAACGATACAACACAATTTTACGCTGCTTAAAAACCTGCACGTTTTTAAAATGCTTCAAAAGCCGGTACTTGCGGGCCTTTCGCGCAAGGCAACTATTTATAAAACTTTAGGCACTTCTGCTGACGAAGCTTTAAATGGCACAACGGTTTTAAATACTATCGCATTACTAAACGGAGCTAACATTTTAAGAGTGCACGATGTAAAGGAAGCGAAGGAAGCAGTGAAGTTGATAGGAGCTTACAGCAAATAGCTGAACGCAAAAAAGTTGCTACAGAAGAGTTACTTCCAGGGACAAGGAACTATTTTGGATGGATCCTTTACTCCCCTGATTATTAAAGCAAGCTCCCAGGTTTTTGGTTGGAAAGGTATCGGTAAAATTACAGTGGATGCCCTGGAAAAACTTGACTTCCCTATTGTAATGGGAAGCGTACTTGTTACCGCTGCCTTT
>MWYU01000393.1 GCA_002050375.1 Chitinophagales bacterium 62-2 | reverse complement strand
CTCTTATACCTTTCTTATGAACTTTTTGAGAACTGCAAACAGGGCATTTTTTTTATTCATTTTAAAGGCAAAAAAAAAGCAAGTATTGAAACCTATTTCAATACTTGCCTACCAAACACTTAACTACATTCAATTAGCTCAGATTTTTTGCACCATTTTTGACCACATTGTCAAAAAATTCCATTTTGATGAATGGATTAGTGTAAGAATTTGGAATCCTGAATTTAGATACCAGTATCAAAATCCTAATGCTGATGATGTTCAAAGTTTTTTAAGGGCAGTCAATACAATTGTATCAGATATTATTGATTGATTTATTTTTACATTATGTCCAAAAAAATCAGCACGTGGTACCATTAGGAAGAGGTTGGGCTGTACGTTCGGCTGGGTCTTCCCGACTTACTATAATAACTGATACCAAAAAAGATGCAGTTGAATATGCGAAAAGTATTGCCAAGAGAGGTAGAGCAGATTTGATTATTCATGCGAAAGATGGAAAAATCCGCGAAAGAAATAGCTATGCGAAATAGTATCCATAGCTATAGGTCGTGCCCCCATTAATTTAAATGTTCCGTTCTGATCCGAGTGGGTTTAAGTATTTCCCCTGTTAGTTTAAGTGTTCCGCTCTGCCTTAAGGTTAGTTTTAAGTATTCCAACGGATCACTTAAATCTTACATGATAGCAGACCATATTCCGCATAGTAATAGTAGGTAACCACTGGTTTTGACATTAGCAGCCAATACAGTTTAATTCTAGTCTTCTTCCTCATTATCTTCCCTATCTAATATTCTTTCCGAGTGACTTTGATTATCGCTTCTCTGATTTTCTTCCTCACTGGCCTTCGTCAGCTGCTCAGCTTGCGACTTTGCCTTATTTTCCAATGTGCCTTTATCTGATTCATCTTCTTCTTTATCCAGCAATCTTTCTGAGAGGTTAGGATCGTGATCATCTCTTGGTGTACCTGGTGTCATAATAAAGATTTTAGGTGAGAAGTATATTGTTGCGAAACTAAAACAAATATTCAAGGCTTAGGTTGTTCGAGCGTCTCCGAAGGATGACCTCGACACAGGATAAACAGAGGTCTCCGACCTTATGCCCTTGCAAAAGGCTGTGACAGCATTACATAGCTCAAACCTACATTTAAACCCTATTCAACATTTCTTTGTCTTTTTCAAAGACAGTTGTTCAGGAGAACAACAAAAGCTGCCTCAAAGAAAATGTTTGAAGCAGCTTTCTTTTTGCTTATAAGAATAACATCTACTTTATAAATCCTTTAATAAGGTCGAGTAATCCTCCTCCTCCATTTCTTTGTTGCTGCTGCTGTGCCCCACCTGCAAGGCTTTTTACAATATCCATAATTCCCCCACCGCCAGTTCCCTGTTCACCACCGGTAAATTGTTTTAGTAAATCGCCCAAACCACCGCTCCCTGCGGTTTGATCCCCGGCAATATTTCCACTTTTATTGCCCGTGATTGATCCTAATAATTTTTCCAATGAAAAACCGGAATCATTGGGATCATTAGTTTTGTTGATCAGGCTTTCAAGCACGTTGGGAATAAGGCTGCCTGACAAACTATTTGCCTGGCTATTATTCATGTTAAATTTATTCATCAATTTACCGGCAAAATGCCCCATCATCATAGATACAATTGGGTTGCTGAGTAAGCTTTTCTTATTGGCGCCGCCGCCAAATAAAGACAACAGGCTTTGCAATCCGCCACCCGCAACTACATTGCGCAAGCCCGACGCTACGGTGTTGGTAGCCTCAGCTACTACTTCATCATTATGCTCATCAGGCACATCAGGATTATTAATTACAGAGTCTGTGGCGTTTCCTTTTACGAGATCGAATAATTCTTTTAGCATGATTTATTTTTTTGTATGATAAAATTTGAACTGATGAATATAAGCAGAGTTTACAGTTCTGCAAGATATTCTGTTCCATAGCCTGTTCTGCTGGATGTTCCGTTCTGCCGTTCTGCCTGGATGTTCGGTTCTGCCGCTAAGGTTGTTCAAGCGTCTTCCGAAGGATGACCTCGAACACAGGATGAGTGAGGTCTCCGACCTTATATGCTTGTAAAATTGCGTAATTATTATTTTGTAATTTTAAGTTCAAAAGTTTGTATATGCCTTAAAATAAAAATGAATTGTTGACTTTACCATTAGAGGAAAGAAAAGAACTGGCGAGCGATTTAATTGACAGCATTCTTGCAGATGAAACGAAACCGGTACCTGATTGGAAAAAGGAATTAATACAGGAAAGGATTAAATACCACAATGAAAATCCTGGTAATGGTATAGAATGGAAGGAGTTGAAAAAGCGATTTGGAAGATGAGTCGCTGGAAAATAATTATAGAAGACTTAGCTCAACTTGATTTACACGATGTTTATCAATGGTATGAGGAAGAAAAAACAGGATTAGGTGAGGAGTTTTTAGATTCATTTGAAGTATTAATATCAAGAATAGAAAGAAATCCTCTACACGCATCTTCATATGATGCAACCAGCAGAAGTGCAATTTTGACGCGTTTTCCTTATGAGGTTATTTACCTGGTTAATGATCTTGAATCTGAGATTAATATTATTGCAATAAGTTATCAGCATAGAAAACCTGATTGGTTTAAAAAAAGAAGATAATCCGTTCTGCCGGCGAGGTTGTTCAAGTATCTTCCGAAGAGCCTGTACCCGATAATTTCCCCTGTTAGTTTAAGCATTCCGTTCTGCCTTAAGGTCCCTGACCTCATACCTCTGCAAAAGGCATCGAACAGAATTATATACGTTCAAACCTACATCTAAATTCTATTCAATATTAATTTTCTTTTTTCACTGACAGTTGTTCAGAGAACAACCTTTATCCAAATTTCAAGGTGCCCTTTCGAAATACCTTGAACAACCCTCATTGTCGTCTGAAGGATGACCTCGAACACAGGATGAAAAGAGATTTGACGTCGTGCCTTAGTAAACTCTAATTGTAACATGCTCCTACGTATTGCAGCAACTTGCTTTACAATAATTACTTTTGGTATTATTTCTAAAAAAGGGATAATATGTATACAATTTTTCTCCGTCGGTTTTTAGTAATATCTATTGCGTTTTTGTTAACGGGGGTTGAAGGATGTAAGAAATCACCGGGTGCTCCGACCGTTACTCAACCACCTGTTGCTGTAAAAATTTTCAGCCCTCTCACTAAAAAGATTACCGATCAGACAAACCTCATAAAAACCTTTCAATCCGATACGCTTATTCAAATAGCCCAGGGACTTTCTGAAACTATAATAACCTATTTGAATACTTTAAGTCAACCAATGAAAGTTTTTATTCTTGAAGTTGATTTGACAAACCCAACCCTGCGATTGAAAGCAGGTACGCCAAATAACAGTAATACATTTGCGAGGCAAACATTATCGGAGATTGCGAGGACACAGGATACGGCCGGCAATCGTGTACTCGCTGCAGTAAATGGTGATTACTTTAACCTCACTACAGGCGTTCCTTCAAGTGCAATTTATAAAAAGGGAATACCAATAAAATCGCAGTATTGTGCGCTTTGTACTTTCCTCTCTATTGATGATCAAGATAAACCTTACATAGTAAGCAAGGACAGACCCGTTGATACAACAAAGATCAGGGAAGCAATAGGTGGACACCATTTCCTGGTCAAAAATTCTTTGAAAGTTGCACAGGGTGATTTATCAATAGAACCCCGAACAACTGTTGGTGTTACTTCCGCTAATGTGGTTTATTTTATTGTCGTTGATGGACGACAGGCATCTTATTCTAATGGTATTTCCTTCAGCCAATTATCTGATATGTATTTCGCATTGGGTGTGAAAGATGCTATTAATATGGATGGAGGTGGTTCAACCACTCTTGTTATAAAAGAAGGAACAACATGGGCTGTTAAGAACAAGCCTTCTGATGGTTCTCAAAGAGCAGTGGCAAATGCATGGACAATTGTGGATATAAAATGAATGGTAATTAGTATTTCAGATGAACAACCGATGTTATGTTCTGCTACGGCGTTACATCATCATAACATTTGTTTGTAACTTTCCGCTTTATAAATAAAGTCATCCATCAACCTGACTTAAATTTGACTTTAGATTTTCATCTTTTTTTCTCCTTCATTTTTACATTTTTAATTGAACCAATGCATATCAATCCTACCCGCCTTCAATCTCACTTCGAAGCAATGTCGCTCATCGGTAAGCTCGGCAACACCGGTACCAATCGCCCAACCCTTACCAAAACCGAAAAACGAGCCTTCGAACTTGCGTCAACATGGATGCACCAGGCAGACATGACCACACGAATAGACAACTTTGGAAACCTGATAGGAAGGCTGGAAGGAACAAACCCCGGACTACCTGTATTAATGATGGGCTCCCACCTCGACAGCCAACCTTATGGCGGACGCTTTGATGGTGTGGCGGGTGTACTATGCGCCATTGAAGCTGTAAAAACTCTTACCCAGGAAGGCATCAGACCCCAACGAACCATAGAAGTTGTGTCGTTTGCGGACGAAGAAGGATGGCGCTTCAACAAAGGATTGTTTGGCAGCCGCGGCATACTTGGCAAGCTTGAAGAAGGCGAACTTGACAGGACAGATAAAGATGGCATCACCCGCAGGCAGGCACTTATTGACTTTGGCTGCAAACCCAGAAAATTCCGGGAGAGCCAATATGCACCCGGCAGCATCCATTGCTTCCTCGAACTGCACATTGAGCAAGGCCCGGTGCTCGACCTTGCCAATAAACCCATTGGTGTTGTATCGGGTATCTCCGGCCCTTTGTGGCTTACGATTAAACTAAAAGGAATGGCAGGTCATGCAGGATCGGTGCCTATGCACATGCGTAAAGATGCCCTTGTTGGCGCTGCAGAGATTATTGTTGCATTGCATGAAATTGCCGCCCAGGTTATTTATGCACCTACTGTTGGCACCGTAGGCACCATTGATGTTTTTCCCGCAAGCCGCAACATCATCCCCGAAGAAGTGACCTTTACCGTTGACCTTCGTGATATAGACCTTGAAAGGCGTAACCGTTACGAAGCGCAGCTAAGAGGCATGATAGAACTTATATGTGCAAAGCATCATCTTACTTACCAAATTACCGAAGACTGGAACAGTGAACCACGCTATTGCGCCACCTGGCTTAAAGAAATCATCCATCAACAGTGCACCAACCTTCACCTCGACGCCCCCGAACTTATGAGCGGACCTTTCCACGATGCCATGGCCCTAAGCTATGCTACCGATTACGCTATGATCTTCGTCCGCTGCAAAGACGGTATCAGCCACAACCCTTTAGAGTTTGCATCTTATGAAGATTTAGCGCTGGGGGCGGAGGTGCTTTACGGGACAGTGTTGGAAGTGTTGGGGAGAGAGGTGGTAATGGGTTATGAGTAAAAGAAAATTCTATTAATATTGCAATACC
>MWYU01000742.1 GCA_002050375.1 Chitinophagales bacterium 62-2 | reverse complement strand
GCCTTTTTGATTTTGCTGCATAAACTGCAATGCATTCTCCGTCATTTTATCGGAAGCATGCACCTTGCCGATGTATCCTTTTACATCTTCAGGTGTTACCTTTTTGTCTTTAAGATTTGGATGCGGACTTAAAGAGCCGGAGCTATTGAAAAAGTTATTTCTTTCGCCGGTAAGTCCTGCGGGGCCATTGTCGCTGCAAAACATTACTATCGTGTTTTTATCAAGTCCTAATTTCTTAAGTTGATCCTGCACCTTCCCTACCTGTTTATCAAGGTAACTGATCATCGCGGCATAGGTTGACAAAGGATAATTAACAGGAGTGTAGCCGCTAATGGTTAAATTTTCCTTCTCATTAAAAGCTTTTTTATAATAGTCTATTTCAGCTTGCGGAACCTGTAAAGCTGCGTGGGGAAGCGTGTAAGCAAGGTATAAGAAGAACGGGCCTTTTTGATTTTGCTGCATAAACTGCAATGCATTCTCCGTCATTTTATCGGAAGCATGCACCTTGCCGATGTATCCTTTTACATCTTCAGGTGTTACCTTTTTGTCTTTAAGATTTGGATGCGGATCAATAACGGGGTTATCTAACGTGTCCCATTTGCCGTTTTTATATAAGTGAGTTGGATAATGATTATGAGCATGGCGCTGATCGTAAAAACCATAGAAGAAATCGAATCCATGCTTTTGCGGGTCGCCGCTGTTATCGTAGTTACCAAGACCCCATTTACCAATTGCAGCAGTTGCATAACCGGCTTGTTTAAAAACGTTAGCAATAGTTGGTGTGCTTTCAGGGATGGGAAAAGAACCGGTTTCGGTTTTATTTTCTACATAACCAGGCAAGCCATAATTACCACGAACATAAGCATGCCCCGAATGTTGACCCGTCAACAAATTACAACGGGAAGGCGCACAAACGGGTGTGCCAACATAATGCTGCGTAAATTTCATCCCTTCTGCAGCCAGGCGGTCAATGTTAGGAGTCTTAATTCTTTTCTGACCGTAACAGCCTACTTCTCCGTAACCAAGGTCGTCGGCAAAAATATAAATAACATTAGGCCTCGTATTATTTTTTGCACCTGCCGTAGATTGAGCATGAAGACCAGCGAATGAATTACCGGCAATAGAAAAAATGATAAAAAATATTTTATAAGTTACACGTTTCATAGACACAATTATAATAGTTTTTGGAAGTAAATATAATATGAGATGCTTATTAAAAATAGGGATAGTAAGAACTAACTCTCAATCTTTTCTCCCGCTTCTAATTTATACAAATCATCGTAAGGTAATATACCGCAGTTAATTAATATCGAACGCAGGTAAAACTTGTTGCCTTTATTTTTTGCTGCCAATATTTCCTTTATTTTATCCGCTGCAGGTAATGCAAGTTTGCCAACGTTTTGCAAACTGGCAACAGCAGGATTAAAGCCTTTGCTAACTTCATCAACCAAGAAGTTTAATCCATCTTTTTCATTTGCATATACCATCGCTTCGGCTATCATACATCTTGCTTCCTCAATTGTACCCGCTGCTAAAAATAATTGCTTAGCCTCTTTTGGCAACGTTGTAATTGCGCCTGCTTTTGCAAGTCCGCATAATCCACTCGCGCCCCAATATTGTATTACCGGGTTTTTGTTGTTTAGGTAGCCCGTTAAAGTTTTTAGGTTCGATTTATCTTTTTGTGAAGCGACTGCAGCGGCATTTATGACTTCATCCATATCTATATTACTTTTTCTTACTACGCTAAATAAGTCTCCCTGCTTTTGCAAAACGTGCCTGTATTGCGGTGGTATTAAACCTACATCTTTTTGGGTGTGCAATTCGTTTTCGAGTAACTTCTTCAACCTGTTGAAGTCGTTTGCATAAGCAGGATTTTTTGAAAGGTCTTTGGTTTCAAGACTATCTGTACTTATATTGTACAATTCAAAAGGAGATACAGGCAGCCAGAATTTCTTGTGCAAATTGGTGGTTAACTTTCCTTCCATATTAGCTTTATCCCAGGCCTGTTGTGCGGGCATCTGCCATTGATAATCCTGCCGCGTACCATTAGGATAAGCACTTTGAAAATTCCATATTAAATGAAACCTGCCGTCGGTTATAGATCGTGAAGGAATATAACTCGGGCCCTGGTTAGCAGTAAAAGTCAATATTGTATTCCTGGTATTTTCCTTCTTTTTGCCTGCATCGGTAAAGAAAGGTCTGCCCACCATGAACGACGGAACCGGCACACCGGCCATGCTTAAAACAGTAGGACCAAAATCAACAAAAGAAACTAAGCGATCAGTAACTAAGGGTTGCGGCATGGCAGCCAAATGTTTCCATTTAGGAGGAAAATAAACGATCATCGGAACAAGCGTTCCTGTTTCATAAACATAAGCTTTGCCCCGTGGCACCGTTCCCCCATGATCCGAAAAAAAGAAGATAATCGTATTTTCTGATTCGCCGTTTGTCTTAAGTTCTTCAATTTTTTTTCCAACCCATTCATCCATCATTACAACCGCATCCTGGTTCCAGGATATGTCGTCTCTTACCTCAGGTAAATCCGGAATGTATCCGGGAACTTCTACATCCTTCATATCTACGCTTCGTTTTCCGCGACCTGCAGTTGTTCTTGTAGCCACTCTCGTCATGTGCGTAATGCCCTGGTTAAATTCTGCAAAGAATGGTTGCTTTTTATCAGGACGGCTGATATAATGTGCCTTGTTATTAGACTGGTTCCAAACTGTGGAAGGCGTCTTCTGATTATTGTAATCTTCTTTTGGGTTATTGGTGCAGTAGTATCCTGCTTGTCTTAAATATATAGGAAAGTAAAAAGAGTCGTTAAACGGTCTCTTTTCGCGATGAATGTCTGTACCAAGACTTATAGCATATTTACCCGAAATTAAAGTAGACCTTGAAGGCGAACACTGCGTACCATTTGAATGCGCTTGCGTAAAACGAATTCCTTGTGATGCCAGCTTATCAAGATTAGGAGTTTTGATGAGTTTATTACCATAACAACTTAAATATGGACTCATATCTTCGGTAACGAGGAAAAGAAAGTTTGGTTTGTCCTGGGCAATAGCAGAAAACCTGAAGGCAACAGAAAGCAGAAGCACTATTATTCTAACTACCATTTTTATTATCACTAATTTTTAAAAATTAAATCATACTGTCTTACAAGTTTTCCTCCGCGAGATACATTTCTAATTGTTGTATCATTAAAGTGCTTCCAATAAATAAAGGAGTTCTTTGATGAATATCTTTAAACTCGACATCGAGGATTCTTTGTTTACCGTTAATAGCCCTTCCCCCGGCGGTCTCGTATATAAAAGCCCATGGATTACATTCATACAGCAATCTAAGTCTTCCATCAGGAAACGCATTGGTAGCTGCGTTTAAAAATATTCCTCCTTTTATAAGATTTCTATGTAAATCTGCAACCATGCTTCCCACATGACGCATGGTATATGAACCTTCCTCTTCTTTATTTTTTATGAGGAAATAATCTAAATACTTTTGAACGCCGGGTGAATAATTTAGGTAGTTGCTATGATTGATGGAATAGATATTTCCATTTTCAGGACACTTAATATTTGGGTGGCTTAAATAAAATTCTCCAATGGGAGGATCTAAAGTAAAGCCGTTTACCGACCTGGAGGTTGCAAATACTAACATAGTAGAAGAACCATAAATTACATAACCCGCGGCAACCGTGCTTCTGCCCTGTAACATAAAATCTTCTTTATTGCAGGGCTGCCCGGTAGGACTACTCCTTAAATAAATACCAAATATGGTTCCTATAGAAATACAGTTATCAATATTGCTGCTGCCATCCAGCGGGTCAAACGCAACTATGTACTTGCTATGAATACTCATCTTGTCATCAAATACAATCACGTCTTCCATTTCTTCGCTTACAACGCCGGCACAACTTATACCCCGTTTTAGAACTCCCGTTAATTGTTGATGAGCATATAAATCAAGTTTCTTTACCTTCTCGCCTTGTACATTCACCGTGCCTGTTTCTCCATGTATATCAACCAATCCCGCTTTATTTACCTCAACATTTATAAGTTTTGCTGCAAAGGCAATATCTCTAAATAAATTGCTCAACTCTGTAGTAGCAGCGGGGAAATTACGAACTTCAGAAACCCTAAATTCGTCCAGCGTTAGTACATTTTCGATAGTATCCATCTTCCTGTTTTAAAAATTGTAACTTTTTAGCACATCACGCCTTAGATTGCAAAATACCCTTTTCGATATTGCTTTGTCTTAAAAAGACTGAGTCGTTTTAGAGACGTTAGATTTAGTAAAATAAAACACGGATGAAAGTGACTAAACAGACAGTTACAGTTCAAGTCCTTCAAATGCGTATCATCCGTGTTCTATTTATTCGTTTAGGCAGCTTACATAAATGGTTGAAAAAAGCTGAGGCTGCAGACAGACCTGCGTTGTTATTACCTTCATTGTACCCATATTTCATTTCAAAGTAAAGCGGCGCCAAATACTCCGGCACTATCTCCTAAGACAGGCTTACAAATCGGAGTAGTTAACTTACCATTATTGAAAACATACTTTTTAATTCGTTCGTAGCCTTCGTTATATAAAAGATCAATATTACCAACACCGCCACCAATTACAATTAAATCAGGGTCGATAACATTAATGAGCGTAGATAAGGCCCGGCCATAATACTCTAACAACCGTTCAATAGTTGCAGTAGCATTGGCATCATTACCAGTTAGGTAGTTTTCCTGTATCTGCTGCAACTTCAATTTTTGTCCACTCTTTACAACATACCATTTTTCTAACGCAGGGCCTGAAATAACAGCTTCAACACAACCTTTCTTGCCGCAATAACATTGTTCACCATTTTCTTCTAAAATATTATGTCCCCATTCTCCGCCAATACCATGATGGCCGCTAATGATTTTATTATTTACAATTAATCCTCCGCCCACACCTGTACCCATAATAACCCCAAAAACAACCTCTGCTTTAGGATATTTTTTGCCTGCTCCCATTAGTGTTTCTGCTAATGCAAAACAATTCGCATCGTTAGCAAGCTTTACCGGAATACCAAGAATAGTTTCAATGTTGTGCTGCATTGGTTTGCCATTCATACAAGTGGTGTTACAATTTTTCATTACCTGGCTTTCGGGCTCCAACACTCCCGGCGTGGCAAAGCCTATTGAAGAGGGCCTCTCTCCCACTTCCCCAATTACTGTGTCTACCAGTTTTTTAATTTGTGAAAGAATATGTTCGTATCCGTTGAATGCTTCTGTAGGAATACGCCGGCGGGTAATCACTTCCATATCACTGGCAGTGTTTAAAACTGCACATTCAATCTTTGTTCCGCCTAAATCTATACCCCATGCTTTCATATACAAGTCTTTTTCGCAGCAATTGATAGTTAATTTTCCTTCGCAATAAAAAGAAACTAATTTAATTCATGATTAATTTATTCTTACTGATAAATGTATTGATTTAAATAGCACAAGCGGAAATCTTGACCAAATGAATAACCGGCGTGTGCGATTGTTCAACTTGTCTGACTTGTTTCACGCTTAGAAATAGTAGTTCCTGAAAATTCATAAGTGCCGGCGGCGCTTAACTCTCACTCGTACCTGAGTGTATTATTCAAAGTTTTTTAGAAAAAGAATTCCTTGCAACTAAGTTGTTTTGTTGCATATGTTAAACACACTGCCCAAAAAACCATCCTCTCTTTATTTTAGAAACAGTTATTGTATTTTTGCCGGCTAATCATTTTAATTATACATCGTGAGTGCGAAAGGAAAAGTTTTAGTGGCAATGAGTGGCGGTATCGACAGTACTGTTACAGCTCTTATGTTGCATAACGAAGGTTATGATGTTATAGGCATAACCATGAAAACGTGGGATTACGCCAGTGCGGGAAGTAGCAAAAAAGAAACCGGTTGCTGTAATCTCGATAGCTTTAATGATGCACGTGCTGCCGCTGTTCATCACGGCTTTCCTCATTTTGTGCTCGATATAAGAGAAGAGTTTGGGGGCTTTGTAATTGAAAACTTTGTTGATGAATATTTAGCAGGCCGCACTCCTAACCCTTGCGTAATGTGCAACACACATATCAAATGGAGGGCACTATTAAAACGAGCCAATGCTTTAGGTTGCCATTTTATAGCTACCGGTCATTATGCAAATGTTCGTTTACACGATAACGGGAGGTACGTTATAAGCAAAGGAAAAGATGCCACCAAAGATCAAAGCTATGTGCTTTGGGGCCTCGACCAGGAGTTGCTTAGCCGTACTTTATTGCCTTTGGGAAACTACCATAAAACAGAGATAAGGCAAATGGCGCACGACATGGGCTATCCTGAGCTTGCAAAGAAAAGCGAGAGCTACGAAATTTGTTTTGTTCCTGATAATGATTATCGTGGCTTTCTTAAAAGAAAGGTAGAAGGCCTTGAAGAAACCGTTGCCGGCGGAAATTTTATTGATAAAAGCGGCAGGATAATTGGCAAACATCGCGGCTACCCTTTTTATACAGTTGGTCAACGCAAAGGGCTTGAAGTGGCTTTAGGCAAACCTGCATTTGTTACGCAAATCATTCCCGAAACAAATACTGTGATATTAGGCGATGAGAACGATTTGAGACAAAACGAAATGCTGGTAAGCAAACTTAACCTGATGAAGTACGATAACCTCACTCCAGGTATGGAAGCGCTAACAAAAATTCGTTATAAAGACGCCGGTTGCTTAAGTAATATCTATCCTGAAAATGGAAATGTAATGGTAAGCTTTTACGAGCATGTAAAAGGAATTGCACCCGGGCAAAGCGCTGTTTTCTATGAAGGGGATGATGTAATTGCAGGTGGCATTATTCAAAAAGGCACTTCGATTTAAAAATCGCTTTGGCTAATGGCTGAAGTTGAAATAATTTACAGTATCAACATTATTTAAATGAAAAGACTTGCAGTTGCCGCCATTATTGTTACCACATTTATTTTATTGTATAGCTGCAGCAAAGTATCCGAAACTATTTCATCTGCTTCGATAAATGAATATTCTTCCCTTCAGGTTGGTAAGACTTATTTGTATCGTTTAGACTCAACTATTACTGCAGCTTTCGGTGCTTCATTGATAGTAAAGAGTTACCAGGCTAAAGACTCTATCGAGGCGGCATTTACAGATAATTTAGGTCGTCAGTCATTCCGCATTTTCAGGTATATAAGGGATACTTCAGCAATACAACCGTGGCGTTTTGCTGCTACTTATGTTGCCACTCCAACTGATCAAACCCTGGAATATGTTGATAATAATATGCGCTTCGTAAAACTGCATGCACCCATAAAAGAAGGCTATACCTGGAAGGCTCATTCCTTTATTGATACCAAATCAACCAATAGTACAGTTCGTTATCTTGATGAATGGGAATATGAATATAGAGATATAGAACAACCATATACCGTTCTTAGAAAAACTTATGACAGTACCATTACTGTTTTTCAACGCGATGAAACTGTTCCTTCAGGTCCTTTTAATCCTGCCGTTTTTCAACAAAAAGATTACGGTATAGAAGTGTATGCAAAGAACATAGGGTTGGTATATAAAGAATTTCTGCACTGGACGTGGAATGTATCATCGAGCAATGCAGGTTACGAAGATGGAAGCTATGGAGTTAAGCTTCAACTTATTAGCCATAACTAAATGATTACGCAGCACTTCAAAGGCAGCGGCCATAAGATTTTCAGTAGCTTTGAAAGACAATTCGCCGCTTTAATGAAATTAATTATACCACTCCTTTTTATATTCCTATCTCTCACCCAGGCAAAAGCTCAATATCCAAAGCTGCTGATACAATTAAAAGACAAAGGGAACAATACTTTCAGCTTAAGTAATGCTTTGCAGTTTCTTTCGCCCCGGGCTATTCAACGTCGTACACGCCTTAATATTCCTATCGATAGTGCCGATCTCCCTGTTACCCCACGTTATATTGATAGTATTCGCCTGGCCGGAAATGTTACTGTTTTAAGTACGTCTAAGTGGTTAAACCAGGTGCTTATACAATCAACTGACCAGACTGCTATTAGCAAAATACAATCACTTCCTTTTGTAAGGCTTGTGCAAAGTATTGGGCTTAGAACTATTAATAATGCAATAGTTGAAAGGTTTAAAGAGGATGTTATACCATTAGAGCCATCTGTACAAACAAACCATCAAAGAACAGCAGCAGATTATTATGATTATGGAAATAGCTACAACCAGGTGCATATACATGAAGGGGAATTTTTACACAACAAAGGATACCGTGGCGAGAACATGCAAATAGCAGTATTAGATGCAGGCTTTCTTCAATATAAAACGATCACTGCTTTTGATAGCATAAGAATAAATGCACAGGTTTTAGGCGAGCGTGATTTTGTAGCTTTTGATAACAGTGTGAATGAAGATGATAGTCATGGCATGTATTGCCTTAGTATTCTGTCAGCTAACTGGCGGGGAAGAATGGTAGGCACTGCGCCAAAAAGTAAATACTGGTTAGTTAGAACCGAGAATGCAGGAACAGAATATCCGGTTGAAGAACATAATTGGGTGGCGGGCGCCGAGTTTGCCGACAGTACAGGGTGTGACATGATATCATCTTCGCTGGGCTACTACGACTTTGACGATCCTTCTTTCAATCATACTTATAACGATTTTTATAAGAATACAACTATGGTGAGCAGGGGTGCATCCACAGCTGCAAAAAAAGGAATGATTGTTATGAACAGCGCCGGAAACGAAGGTGGAAATAACTGGAAGTACATTATTTATCCTGCTGACGCAGATAGTGTTTGTACTGTAGGTGCTGTAAATTCTTCGGGTGTTATTGCAGGCTTTAGCAGCTATGGCTACCCTGGTAAAGTAAAACCTAATATTGTTTCTGTTGGTCAGGGAACCGTTATAGCAGGATTAAATAATCAGCCATCCAGCGGTAATGGAACTTCATTTTCAAATCCGAATGTTGCAGGCTTAATTGCATGCCTTTGGCAGGCTTTTCCAAACGTCAGCAATATGAAAATATTGGATGCAGTTTACCGAAGCTCCGATAAGTATAATGCTCCTGATAACCGTTATGGTTTTGGCATCCCTAACTTTAGAACAGCTTACCAGTTACTTAGGAAAGACCAGAACACCTTGTTGTACGGCAATCAAACTCTTTTCGCCACACCCGATCCATTTACTTCACAAATTGATGTTACTTATATTGCTCAAACAAACGGATCAGCAAAGCTTGAGTTATTAAATTCGACAGGACAAATAATAGCTTCTCAAAAATTCACCGTTGAAAAAGAAGAAGTTTATAAATACACCTTCAATAATCTATCTGCTGCGCTGCCCGGAACTTACACCGTTAAATACACAGATAGTTCAACAGCAAGATCAGTAACTGTACAAAAAAATTCATTAGCTATAGATTGGCTGGTTGCCTTGCCTAATCCTTTTCAAAATAGTCTTTCTGTATCTCTTAGGGCGCCTGAAACAGGCCAGGCAGATTTAAGATTAATGGATGCCAAAGGAAGTATAATAGAAACAATTTCTTTACAGGTAAATGAAGGTGAAACAAAGAATATCAGTTTTACAAAAGTGAGACAATTAGCAAGGGGAGCTTACTTTGTTCAATATATAAGCAAAGGTGTGAAGAGAACAATTAAGCTTGTGAAAATGTAAATTGGAATATTCTTTTTTACTGGTATAATTTTTAAAGAAAATTATGGGACTGGTATATGCAGATATCGAATTAATTAATGGAGAAGACATTGTGTTGGCGCGCCGCCATATTTTGTGCAGATGAAAATGAAGTAGTAAATTATCACTGACCAGCAGTAAACAAAGCAGCAAATAATGTATCAGCCCTTTTATCATAACCTTTTAGTAACTCCATTTTCACCAAATTAAGCCCCAATTGTTTTTCTATAAACTCAACTACTTCTTCATTTTCTTTTTTAAAAACAGAACATGTGATGTAGAGAAGATGTCCACCCCGCTTAATAAATGGAATTACATTTGAAGTTATCTTCTTCTGAAGATTACTGTAACGAATTATCTCTTCCGGTTTAAAAAAATATAGCTGCTCCGGTGTCCTGCTCCATGTTCCTGATCCGGTACAAGGCGCATCGCAAATAATAAGATCGAAAAGTTGATTGGTTAATTGAGTGAAGAGGTGACTTGATGTTTTGTTGATTTGTTGATCAGATGAAACGTCTCTACCATAAGAAAGGTCCGCAACAAATGAATGATAATTTTGAATACCTGCTTCCTTTAAACGATTATTGAGATTATGAATGATTGACGGCCTTATATCAGAAACAGAAAGTTGTATTTGAGGAATAAGGTCATAAGCCATGATAGCTTTACCACCACTTGCTGCGCAACAATCCCAAACTTTTATTTTCGATTTTTGATTTTCGATTTTCGATTTCATAAACTCTCCTACCCTTTGCGAGTTCATGTCCTGAATAACATATTCTTTATTAATTTCAAGAACATCTTCAAGCTTCGTTCCGTTCTTAAAAGCAAGGCAATCGGAAGTTATCTTAGTAAAAGAAATGTTTGCTTTTAAGAGTTTCGCTTCAACCTCATCATGTTTACCAGGCCTTACTCTGATAAATAAAGACGGTTGCGTTAGGTGAGAAAGAATGAAAGGTTGCTTGTCAATTTCATCGCTCAATTCTTCCTGCAAGGGGAAGATCGCGGAAATATTCTGGTGGTACTTTTCTTCAATAAATGTTATCCGCTTGTCTATATCAGGATGCCAGTTTAATAACCAATCTTCTCCAAATAAAACTTTCCACTCCTCAGAACCTAACAAGAACAAAGCTGCTTTTACCCGCTCTTCTTCATTTATATCTTTTAAAAAATGACCTAAACGGAAATAAGCATAACAGAGATGACTAATGTACTTCCTATCTTTTGAACCATATTTTTTCTCGATAGAAAATTTACTTTTTAAGTAGTGATTTAACGGTACAGCGCCATCATAATTCTGGATAAATTCTACTGCTGTTTTTATATACTGCTTTGCATACTTCATATACAAAAATAAATGCCGCTTTTGTTAGAGCGGCATTATCGTAACCAAGATTGTTTGTACAAATTATAATTCAAGCAAAGTTTTTACCGGGTCTTTTCCAAACAACAATAACTCGGGTGTTTCAAGCAATTCTTTTACTCTCACCAAAAAGCTTACGCTTTCACGACCGTCAATCACCCGGTGGTCGTAGCTAAGCGCCACATACATCATTGGTTTAATAACTACCTGTCCGTTTATGGCCATTGGTCTTTCCTGTATTTTATGCATTCCAAGTATTGCGCTTTGCGGAATATTAATGATTGGCGTTGACATAAGCGAACCAAACACGCCGCCATTAGTAATAGTGAATGTTCCGCCCTGCATTTCTTCCATACTTAATTTATTATCTCTTGCTTTGCCTGCAAGTTCAACTACCTTCTTCTCGATCTCAGCCATGCTAAGGCTTTCTGCATTTCTTATAACCGGCACAACCAAACCTTTTGGAGCAGAAACTGCAATAGAAATATCACAATAATCATGAAATACTAAAGAGTCTCCATCAATATATGCGTTAACTGAAGGCCACTCCTGCAAAGCATAACAAACGGCTTTTGAAAAGAAACTCATGAAGCCAAGGTTAACTCCATGCTTTTCTTTAAACTTTTCTTTAAACTGTGTTCTTAGTGCCATTATTCGGCTCATGTCCACTTCGTTAAAAGTGGTGAGCATGGCAGTGGTATTTTTAGCTTCAACCAGGCGGCGGCTTATTGTTTTACGCAGGTTGCTCATTTTTTCCCTGCGCTCATTTCGGCTAAATAACTCCTGACCATCGGTAGCTTTTTTACCGGGGTGTGATAAAGCTTCCAGAACATCACTCTTCAAAATTTTCCCTCCTGCCCCTGTAGGGGTGATAGCAGAAGGCTGAACTTTTTTATCAGCTATCATTGCTGCTGCAAGAGGCGAAGCTTTAACATCATTTGGAGTTGCGGGTTGTTGAGGAGCGGTTGCCGAAGATTGCAGGTCACTTGAAACAGGTGCCTGAGGGGATTGTGCCTGGGGCGGTTGTTGTTCAACCGGCTTTGTTGCCTGGGCTGCAGTTGAAGGCACTGCAACATCACTGTCAATAGTTGCGATAATATCCTTTATTTTTAAAATATCACCTTCTTTAGCTTTTACAAATAATTTGCCTGCTTGCTCAGCATTTAATTCAAAAGTTGCTTTTTCACTTTCCAATTCGGCAATCACTTCATCTCGGGTTACGAGATCGCCCTCTTTTTTAAGCCATTTCACTAATGTAACCTCGTTGATCGACTCTCCAACTGTTGGAATTCTAACTTCAATAATACCTTTACCGGCCGCAGGTGTTGAGGTTTCGGATTTTGCGTTTTCGGTTCCCGGTTGGTCGTTTCCGGCAGACAGTTGGTTGTTGGTTAATGGTGGAGTGTTTGGAAGTTGGCTTGCTGTTACAGGACTAACAGTTGCTGCTTGCTCGGTACCTGAAGAAGGCGGTTTTTGTTGGTTAGCTGCTTCGCCCGGTACCGGAGAACCGTTAACCGGCAACTTTTTCTCAGCCGTATCATCTATTATAGCAAGTACATCGCCAATGTTCAAAGTATCCCCTTCGACGGCGTTGGTTTGCAGAATACCTGATTTTTCTGCATTTACTTCAAAAGTCGCTTTTTCACTTTCCAGTTCGGCTAACACTTCATCTCTTTCTACCCAATCGCCACTTTTTTTTACCCATTTTACCAATGATACTTCAGTAATAGATTCTCCTACTGCTGGAACTTTGATATCAATCATTTGTTTTGTATTGTAATTTCTCTTTGATTATCTCAATTAGTTACTGTGTTTGCTCTAATTGCCACTAATGGAAACCTCGGTATTAATCATAAAATTCCTTTTGCAAATCCCATGTTACCTGTTATTAGTTAATATTACTCCCTAAATATTAAATGCAGTTTCAATAATTTCTGTCTGCTCCTGAGCGTGAACTTTTGCGTATCCCGTAGCTGTTGCTGCACTTGGCTGACGGCTTATAACACCATAATTTATTCCTCTTAAATTCATTTGAAGAAATCCCGCTGCACCCATATTCAAAGGTTCTTCCTGTACCCAGAACCAGGTCGCTTTATTGTACTTTTTATAAAGCTCTTCTAATTGGTTTGTTGGCAACGGATACATTTGTTCAAGCCTGATAATAGCAATGTCTTTCCTGTTTTCTTTATGTTGCTTTTCGGATAGATCGAAGTATATTTTTCCGCTGCAAAACAGAACTTTATTTACCTCGTCGGGCTGCCCTGCAAAATTATCATCAATTACTTCCTTAAAACCGCCGCTTGTAAATTCATTCATTTTACTGTAGCTGCCGGGATGCCGGAGGTTTGCCTTCGGCGTAAATACCATGAGAGGCTTTCTGAAAGGCCAGGCAAGTTGCCTGCGTAACACGTGAAAGAAGTTAGCAGCCGTTGTTACATTTGTAATAACCCAGTTATACTCTGCCGACATTTGCAAGAAACGTTCGATTCGTGAACTGCTATGCTCAGGGCCCTGACCCTCGTAACCGTGGGGCAATAACATTACTAAGCCGCTCATTTGCCTCCACTTTGTTTCGCCCGAACTTATAAATTGGTCTAACATTGCCTGTGCGGTATTAAAGAAGTCTCCGAACTGTGCCTCCCATAAAACGAGGGTATTTGGATTGGCGATAGAATAGCCATATTCAAAACCAAGCACTCCAAATTCGCTTAATAGTGAATTATAAATACGAAACTTGCCCTGTGCATCGGGTATTTTACTTAACCTGTTATAATTCTCATCTGTCTCTTCATCCCGTAAAACGGCGTGACGATGTGAGAAGGTACCCCGCTTTACATCCTGTCCGCTCATGCGAACATCTTTTCCATCAATTAGTAAACTTGCATAAGCCATAAGCTCGCCGGTTGCCCAGTCAGTGGCATTCTCTGTTTCAAATAATTTCACCTTATCCTGTAACAGCTTCTCTATTTTTTTAAGGGATTTAAAACCTTGAGGAATAGTCATTAAACTTGTGAAAATCTTTCTAAACTCATCTTCAGATATTGCGGTGATGGGCGACTGATTGAAATCTGCGGCAGTAGCTTTTCTTAAATCCTCCCACCACAATTCGGGTTTCTGATATTTATAAGGTAAAGGAGATTGTTTTATGTCATCTAATCTTTCCTGCAAATCAGCCCAGAATTTCTTTTCCATCTCTTTTGCCAGTTCCGCATCTATGGATCCGTTTGCAATGAGCCTCTGGTTATATACCTCACGTGGATTTGCATGTTTTTCAATAACAGCATATAATTTTGGCTGGGTATATTTAGGATCGTCGCCTTCGTTATGCCCGTGACGGCGATAACAAACCATATCAATAAAAACATCACTGTTGAATTGCTGGCGGTAACGGGTTGCTATGTTTACACATTTTACAACCGCTTCAGGATCGTCCCCGTTTACATGAAAAACCGGCGCCTGCACCATTGCTGCTAAAGAGGTACAATAGTCAGAAGTACGTGCATCATCAAAATCAGTTGTAAAACCAATCTGGTTATTAATCACAAAATGAATGGTTCCACCGGTGTAATAACCCTTTAATCCACTCATTTGTAACACTTCGTATACTATGCCCTGCCCTGCAACAGATGAGTCACCATGAATAAGGATAGGCAAAATTCTATCGTAGTCACTTTCATATATAACATCCGCTTTACTTCTGGCAAATCCAACAACTACAGGGTCAACCGCCTCAAGATGCGAAGGGTTTGGACATAGCTGAAGGTTTACTTTTTTACCATCCTTAGTAGTATGTTCACCTCTGAAACCCACGTGGTATTTTACATCACCACTACCCATTGTAGTATCAGGAATGGCCGTTCCTTCGAACTCGGTAAATATTTGCTCGTATGTTTTACCTAATATATTAGCAAGCACGTTTAAACGTCCGCGATGAGCCATACCTATTACCACTTCCTCCACACCTAAATCAGCTGCAGTATTAATTATAGCATCGAGTGCAGCGATGGTTGTTTCGCCACCTTCAAGGGAGAATCTCTTTTGCCCTATATATTTTGTATGTAAAAACTTCTCGAAGATCACTCCCTGGTTAAGTTTCTCAAGGATGCATTTTTTCTCATCGACAGTAAAAGGTTTATGAAAACCGGTTTCCACTTCCATACCGAGCCATTCTACTTGTTCCTGATCATTAATACTCGAATACTCTACACCAACCGAAGCAGTATAACTTTGTTGCAAATGGGCTATAATGTCTTTAAGTTTTGCATCTGGCATTCCAATAATCTTTCCCGTATAAAAGTTCGTTTCAAGATCAGCATCTGTTAATCCATAAGTTGAAAGCGAGAGGTTTGCGCGACGATCTTTTCTTTCGCGGATGGGATTGGTTTTAGCAATTAAATGACCTTTTTTGCGGTAAGCCTGTATTAATTGATATACGCTTAACTCTTTTTGCAAACTCTGTACATTAACCTTCTGGCTGTCTGTTAGCTGTTGACCATTGGTTAGCTCTTGGCCGTTCGTTGGCTGCTGGCCTTCTGCTGCCGGCTGTACATCTGTTGCCGGTTTTCCATTTGCGGATGGTTGTTTACTATCTGTCGGGTGCCCGTTCACAAGCCCTTTATCGAGTGCAAAATCAAAACCCTCAAAAAACTTTCTCAAGTCCTGGTCTACACTCTCAGGATTGTTAACAAAATCGTGGTATAAGTTCTCGATGTAGGCAGGATGCGAATTCGTTATGTAAGAAAAATCCTTCATTTTAAAAGATATTTGTCTTTAGATATATTGTTGCAAATATCGGTCATTGATGCCACAAGTGTAAGGGAAAATTTGAGGATTATTTCATATAGTTAAAAGCAGAACAGTGTTCTTTATGTTTAAAAATTGCTAAGAGTCCTTTTACTAAAATTTACAATTATTTACTAATAACCTTCTTTAAAATTTGTATTTCTCTTATACAACCTGTACATTTGCCGTCCTTTAAAAAGAAAATTATGGCAAACCATAAAGCTACAAAGAAAGATGTGCGTCAGGCGGCTAAGCGCAGAGAGCGCAACCGTTACTATGGAAAAACTACCCGTAACGCCATTCGTGATATTAAAGAAGTGAAAGAAACAGGTGCTTTTACTGAAAAATTACCTTTAGTAGCATCTATGATTGATAAATTAGCTAAGCGCGGAATTATTCATAAAAACAAAGCAGCTAATCTAAAAAGAAAATTGGCAAGGAAAGTTCCTGCCGCAGCTACTGCTTAAGATATTTCGTACTGGAAAAGTTTATTAACCTGCGCATACGACGCGGGTTTTTTTATTGCAATTCGAAGGGGAAAAAAACCGTGAAACGGTTAATATTGTTTTCAATCGACTTGTAGCTGATACTACCTTTATGAAGAGTAATAATTCTTTGTACAATGGACAGCCCTAACCCAAAACCTTTTTTATTTTTAGAATTCTCCCCTCTAAAAAAAGGTATAAATAACCGCTCCTGCTCATGTGTCGACAATTGCTTACCGGTATTATCGAAAAGCAATGTAATGCCGGTTTTATTTGCATCAATGGTAACTTTTACCTTATAATCTTCAGAATATTGGCAGGCATTTTTAAAAAGGTTTTGTATGGCCGATTTTAGCAGAGATTCGTTTCCGTTTATTTTCAGGAATTCATCCTTTTCCGGCACTGCACTAAAATCTATAGCAATTACTGAGCGCGGCCATAGTTGTTTTACAAAATCCATTGCTTCATATAAAATTTCATCTATTCTTATCTTGCTCCAATCTTTCAGGTAGGTAATTTTTTCGTACTGCGAAAGAATTAAAAGAGCATTCATCAGGTTTATCATATCCTGCTGGTCTTCCTTTAGTGATAATAAGATCTGTCGGTAATTTTCAGGAAGCAGCGGCTTACTTAATGCCGCTTCAGTTTGAGAAAGCATGTTTGCCATTGGCGTTCGTAATTCATGAGAAGCATGCTGCACAAAACTTTTGCGCATTTCAAAAGCATGTTCCAAACGATCAAGCATAGCATTAAAATTCTTAGCTATTTGTGAAACTTCGTCATGGCTTTTTCCTGTTATCACTCTTTCAGTAAGGTTGCGCTCATTAATCTTTTGCATTTGCTGCTGAAGATTCTCAAGCGGCTTCATAATTTGCTTAACATATAAAAAAGCAAGCAGGCCACTTAATAAGAGCCCGCCCACAACTGAGAGGATGAGAATAAATTTTAAGTTATCAACTTTACGATGGCCATAAACATCGGTAGCGGAAGCTAAAACATAATATGGCTGCCCCTGCTTATCAATAAATAACATCACTATCTCATGCTCGCCGTCAGTAAATTGGTATTCTTTATTTTTCCGGGCAACGTCAAAAAACTTAGTCGGAATTGTTAGGCTATGGTAATTTGATGTACTCAATAAAATATTAAAAGAAGAATCAAAGATGCCAATCTGCTGTTGAGGCAACGATGAAGAAGCCGTCAGGTTAATTTCTTTAACAATATCTGAGCTGGGCGGCTGAAGCTTTAAAAATAATTGCGATGCTTCTTTTGCCTCGTTTTGTACTCTTTTAAAAAATTCATCTTTTCTAAAATTTTCATTGAGAATATAAATAGTTACCGATGAAATCATTAAAATGATGAACACAAATAAGCTGAAAAGAAGAGCAATACGAAGCTTAAGGTTCATAGAATTATAACTCTTTTAGAAAATATCCAAAACCGGGTTTGGTGTGAATAAGTTTGGTGTCAAAAGGCTTATCAATTTTATTTCTGAGAAAACTAATATAAACTTCTATGGTATTAGTACCTGTATCAAAGCTAAGGCCCCAAACTTTTTCTAAAATTTCCTGCTTCGAGATTACTTTGCCTTTCGATTTTGCTAATAGAGCAAGTAGAGCAAACTCTTTAGCAGTAAGATTGATAGTATTTTTGTCTTTTTTAACTGTTTTGTCTAGAAGATCAATTTCCAAATCGCCGACAGTAAGTTTTTCTCCCGGCTCCGCGCCTGTTTCCGAACGCTTTAAAAACACTCTTATCCGCGCTATTAATTCAGTAAAGTGGAAAGGTTTAACAATATAGTCATCTGCACCTAAATTAAA
Organism: Chitinophagales bacterium 62-2; assembly: GCA_002050375.1. GTDB lineage: Bacteria > Bacteroidota > Bacteroidia > Chitinophagales > Chitinophagaceae > Segetibacter. The sequence goes on along the minus strand of MWYU01000742.1, from coordinate 6,066 downwards.
AGCATCCATTTTATCATTGATTTCTCCAAAGGCCGTCAGCATTATAATTGGAATATTTTTTTTTATCTCTCTAAATTCTTTGCAAAGCGCCAACCCGTTTTTATATGGAAGATTTACATCAAGCAGCACGAGAGAATAATTATGCTGCTGAAATAACTTTTCTGCAACTAATCCGTCGTAGGCCACGTCAGTGAGATATCCTTGCTGTATAAGTTCCGCCTGAATGATCTGCCCTAACTTCGGTTCGTCTTCCGCCAACAAAATCCGGTAATTATTTTCCATTATTTTTAATGAAATTATAAGGGAAAATTAATGAAAAAAGTTATCGTTTTTGCATATATATTAATTTTAGGGATAAAGGCAAGCGCACAATTTTTAATAACGCCTTTTGAAAAATCGAACGGAAAACAAACAGCTACCTATTTTGAATGCATTCGCTATTACGAGATGCTTGATAAACAGTTTAAAAGTATTTCGATAAAACTGTTTAATACTACAGATGCCGGCTATCCCTTACACCTCATCTTATTTTCTGCGGATAACAATTTTGATGTGCTTACATGGCAAAAGGATAAAGTAATTATTTTGGTTAATAATGGAATACACCCCGGAGAACCGGATGGTATAGATGCAACCATGATGCTGTTACGAGATCTGGCTTTAAGAAAGATTGCTGCGCCAAAAAATGTGGCCCTTGGTTTTATAGCCATTTACAATATAGGCGGCGCTTTAAACCGCAATACTTTTTCAAGGGTAAACCAGCAGGGGCCCGAAAGCTATGGCTTTAGAGGCAATGCGCAAAACCTTGACCTGAACCGCGACTTTACTAAAAATGACTCGAGAAATGCGAAGGCTTTTGCAAGCATTTTCCATTATTTAAAACCTCATATTTTTATAGATAATCATGTAAGCGATGGAGCAGATTATCAACATACCATGACGTTGCTCTCCACACAACACAATAAATTGGGAGGAAGCGTTGGAGTTTTTTTACATGACAAGCTGGAGCCGGCTTTATACAAAAACATGGAGGGGAAAAAGTGGCCTCTTATTCCATATGTAAATTTTGAAGGCGCAAATCCTGATAAGGGTTGGGCTGCTTTTTACGATCCGCCAAGGTATAGCAGCGGCTATGTCTCGTTATTTCAAACGATTGGCTTTGTTCCCGAAACACATATGCTTAAACCTTTTGCTGAAAGAGTAAGATCAACTTATAGTTTAATGCAGGCTATGATCGAAGAAAGTTCCAGGCAGGCCGATCAGATTATTCAAACAAAGAAAGCAAGCGAAGAAGCAGTTATAAAACAAACAGGATTTGCACTTACCTGGAAACTGGATAGCAGCAGGTTTGATACGATCCATTTTAAAGGTTATGAAACAGGAACTAAAACAAGCGGAGTTACAGGAATGCCGCGCTTGTTTTACGATCATACAAAGCCTTTTGAAAAGCAGGTGAAGTTTTACAACTATTATAAAGAAGCAAATATCATAACTGCTCCGAAAGCATACATTATTCCACAAGGCTGGCATGATGTAACAGACATCTTAAAACTGAATAACGTAAAAATGCAACGGTTACCAAAAGATAGCATTTTGCAAGTGGAGGTTTACCACATTAACGATTACAAGAGCCTGCCACGCCCTTATGAAAAGCATCATAAAAATTTAGATGTTGCAATAAGCAGAAAACAACAATCCATACAATTTTTAAAGGGAGATTATGTTGTTAGTTGTAATCAACCGGCAAAAAGATATATAATAGAAATGCTTGAACCTGCAGGTGATGACAGCTTTTTTGCCTGGAATTTTTTTGATGCGGTTTTACAACAAAAAGAAGGTTACAGCGAATACCGCTGGGAAGATGTGGCCGCAGAATATATTTTAAAGCATCCCGAAGTAAAACAGCAATTGGAAGAAAAGAAAAAGGCTGACCCGGGGTTCGCAGCTTCTGCAAGTGCACAGCTTAATTTCGTTTATAAAAATTCGCCCTATTATGAGCCTTCACATTTACGTTATCCCGTTTACAGATTACCTGAATAAGGTTTTGATAATAAGAATGTTTATTGCATATACTGTTTGGTCAAGCACATTCTTTCAAACCTCAAGGTGGAAAACGAACTGAAAAATTAATAATGGATAGCATAAGTCCTTCTTTCCTCAAGCTCCGGTTTTATAAAACTTTTTAAGAAAAGGTGCATTCTTTTTACAAGTAATTATTCACTTAGATAAATGCCTCATTACTCCCAGACCCTTGCACTTTTTCTCTCCATTGCTTCCGATCTCTTATCCAAACATTTCTTATTTTGGAAAAAAATTTAGCAAAATGGCTTTAACTATAAACTGTCCCATTACCTTACAAGCAACGAATTTGCGGAGCAGTGGAAAGCTATACGTGAAGGTTTTATGAGCATGCGCCTAAGGATACAAAAAGAAAGAGATGAAATGGAACGTTTATAGAAATCGCGGGAAAAACAACTCGAAAAGTTTCCTGAATGCTGCGCATATTCGTGGCTTTATTGACGGCATTGCAGGGGCAGATTCGATTAGCTTAAATTTACTTAAGGAGAATGATATGTTGTTTATAGATTAATCGCTCATCACCCAAACTGCGCACAGCCCTTCATTTACTATATAGTGAAGGGTTAATTTTTTTTGGAACGAACCTTTCAGGAAAACCGCTTCAATTTCTCCGGCAGCCTTTAATTGAAATGGAAATGTGCGCATCATTTCACTAAAATCGACTTCGCCGAGTCCATACCATTTGTACATTGCTTCTTTTGCGCTCCACAGCAGCGTTAATAAGTTAAGTTGCTGACTGGTTGATCGAGAATTAACAAATCGAACTTCATCAGCATGAAGAAACTTATGTTTTATTCTTTCTACACGTGGGGTAATTAATTCAACGTCCACTCCTACCCTTTTATTGCTGCTAACAAGAACTGCAGCATAATTACCGCAATGCGAAATGGAGAAATGATATTGCTCTTCGGGAAGAAAAGGCTTTCTTGTGTCTGCGATCTCAATTTCTTCATGTGGGAAGTCAGGAAATAAAAATGGTAAAAGATACCGTCCTGCAAGATGCTGTAAACGTTTCTGAGGATGAATAATCTCTCTTTTCAATGGTACTTTTGCAAGAAAAAAAGCTTCCGTTTCTTCAATTTTCCAGATAGCTAATTTTGTTGCGCCGTTAATATTCTGTTGATAAAAGAGAGGCATCCTTACAGCAATTACAATTTATGAGCTGCAGATTTACGATTTATTTGCAGAATGTTGTCGCCCTAAATAAAGTGACCCATACAATTCTTTAATTTAATTTCAGTCAGCTTCTTAGTGATGATATATTCTAAAAATCTCCCAGGTCTTCTATGCGTAATTCTGTATCCAATTTCCCTTTTGCCATCCCTGATCTAACTACATTCATTCATTGTTAGCAACAATAAGCTCCTGTTGTTTTTAGTTTAAGACTTCCAACTAAAGGCTGCTGCGTGGCGCTTTATACTACCTTTGTAAAGCCAATCAATCATTCTTAAACACAAACTATGGACTACAGAATAGAAAAAGATACCATGGGCGAAGTAAAAGTTCCATCAAATGTTTACTGGGGCGCTCAAACTCAACGCAGTATCGAAAATTTTCAGATAGCACAGGACATCAATAAAATGCCTAAGGAGATTATAAAAGCTTTCGCTTATCTTAAAAAGGCTGCTGCTCTTACTAATGTAGAAGCCGGTGTTTTACCCAAAGAGAAAGCTGATCTTATTGGCCAGGTGTGTGACGAAATTCTGGAAGCAAAATTAGATGACCAGTTTCCGCTGGTGGTATGGCAAACGGGCAGCGGTACCCAAAGTAATATGAATGTGAACGAGGTAATTGCATATCGGGGGCATGTGATCAAAGGCGGACATCTCGGCGATAAAGACAAGTTTCTCCATCCCAACGATGATGTAAATAAATCGCAATCATCGAACGATACCTTTCCTACGGCCATGCACATTGCAGCCTATAAAATTCTTGCGGAAGTAACCATACCGGGAATAACAAAACTACGAGATACACTTGCTGCCAAGAGCAGGCAATACATGAACGTGGTGAAAATTGGCCGCACCCATTTTATGGACGCCACACCTCTTACCCTTGGGCAGGAAATAAGTGGTTACGTAAGCCAGTTAGATCATGGATTAAAAGCTATTAACAATACTTTAGATCATTTAAGCGAATTAGCTTTGGGAGGTACCGCGGTAGGTACGGGTATTAACACACCAAAAGATTATTCTGAAAATGTAGCAAAGCATATTGCAAACCTTACCGGTCTTCCATTTATAACTGCTAAGAATAAATTTGAAGCCCTTGCTGCACACGACGCTATTGTAGAAGCTCACGGCGCTTTAAAAACCGTGGCTGTAAGCCTTATGAAAATTGCCAATGATATTCGTATGTTGTCTTCCGGACCGCGTAGTGGAATTGGAGAAATTTTTATTCCTGACAATGAGCCCGGTTCTTCTATTATGCCGGGCAAGGTTAACCCTACACAAAGTGAAGCATTAACAATGATATCGGCACAAGTGCTGGGTAATGATGTCGCCATAAATGTTGGAGGATCTCTGGGACATTTTGAGTTGAATGTATTTAAACCAGTAATGATCTACAACTTTTTGCATAGTGCACGTTTAATTGGTGATGGCTGCGTAAGCTTTAACGATAAATGTGCTGCAGGCATCGAACCAATTGCAGCAAATATTAAAGAGCATGTGGATAACAGCCTAATGTTGGTTACTGCACTTAATACAAAAATCGGTTACTATAAAGCTGCGGAAATTGCTCAAAAGGCACACAAAGAAGGAACGACTTTAAAAGACATGGCAGTAAAGCTTGGGTATCTTAAACCTGAAGAATTTGACCAATGGGTTGTACCTGGTAATATGGTGGGAGACTTAAAGTAATAAGTAATACATTAAGGTGTAGGTAATAACTTAGATAGAAATAAAATATGATAGGTAAGCAAAATGAATATAATGCGATGGCCACATGTGAAAAGGAGATGTGGTGGTTTAAATGCTTACATGAAATTACCTTAGAGAAAATAGAAAAGTTAAGTTCTAAAGAAGCTAAAATTTTAGATGCAGGTTGTGGAACGGGAGGAATGCTTAATTATCTTCATAACCATGGCTTTACTAATATCACCGGTTTCGACCTTTCTTCTGATGCAATTGAGCACGCAAAGAAAAATACAGCTTTACAAGTTGAATTACTTAGCATTTTAGAATGTGATAAGTTCTATGCTAAAAATTCATTTGATATTATTATCAGCAATGATATTTTATGTCTTCTTCGGGGTAATGATGACAAGACTGCTTTCAATAAACTTATTTCCTTACTAAAACCCGGAGGTTTTCTTCTTATGAATTTTGCTGTTGGAAAACTTTTTAGTGGTACTCATGATGTGGCTTGTGAAATGGTAAAAAGGTATTCAAAAAACCAAATTATAAAATTGGTAGATGGAAGTGAATCTAAAATAGAGGAATTAATATATTGGCCGTTTCTGCTTTCACCATTAATTCTTTTTGTGCGCTTATATCAAAGATTTAAATTAATACTGTATAAGAACAAAGAATTCGAATCGGATGTAAAGCTACCTCCTCAAATTTTCAATGATATCTTTTATAGTGTAACAAGATTTGAGAATAAGAGCATGCCTGTAAAACCCTGGGGAAGTTCAATTTTTGCTGTAATGTCCAAATATTAATATTGTATCTGCTCTAACTGCTTAATATCTTTTTCAAATAGTACAAGGTGCAAAATCTTCAATAGCCTCTGTCATTTCTTTGCGAGATATGATCGGTAGTTTTGCCTCATGAAAATAACCTTCTTCTCTACCCAACCTTACGACAAGGAATTTTTTATACCCCATAATTTGGAATACAAATTTGAGCTTGAATTTATTGAAGCCGCTTTAGATGAAAAAACTGTTGAACTTCTAAAAGATAGTTTGGCTGTATGTGTTTTTGTAAATGATGTAGTGAGTGATAAAGTGGTTAAACGCCTTGCAGAGAAGGGCGTTAAAATAAT
>MWYU01000423.1 GCA_002050375.1 Chitinophagales bacterium 62-2 | reverse complement strand
CCGCATACCGGTCCAATCGGTCTCATAATACCTGTAAGCAGCTTACCATCTAAGTCATTGTGGTGATTATAAGAATTTAAAAAGGCTCTCCTGTCTAAAAACAGGCCTTTGGTTAAATCCCGCTTGGCAATAACACAGAGTGTATTGGTACCGTGACCTAACTCCGGCCTTGGTTCGAACATTGAAACGGATCTCTTATGAATTTCTCTGCGTACGTGTTGTAAGCTTTTTTTTGTGTCAATACTCGCAAACCTTCTCGATCTTTCTTTAGCGTTTAAATCCAAAGCCTTTTCAAATGCTTCGATATTTGCCTTATGACGTTCAGCATTTTTAGCAGTCAAAACTTCTTCATCATAAAACTCCATCTGGTCTGCAGCTGTATCATGCAGTGCGCCGACAAATTGTGTACCTGCCGGTATCATAATACCTCTTTCATTCAACAATGCCCTTACTTTTTGATGATTAGCCATAAAAGCAAATACCCTTGAATTAACCGAGCCGGGTCTTCCGCTACAGGCACCGCAATCGTGTGCGCCATGGTGCGGATTATTAGCGCTGCTGCTGCCATGAGCAACTGCATACACTATTGGCGCAAAATCTCTCACTAAACCAATGCCTCTTAATAACCCTTCAACCCTGGCCGTCATCTCTTCAACAGTAAAGCCGATTTGTAAATCATTCTCCCTGTCATCCAAACTTTTATTCTCAATAGTTAGTTTACCATCTTTGCTCATATGAGCAAACGCATTAGAGATTGCAGGGCTCATTTTAGGGCTGAAAATAGTTTGCACCAATTTTATAGCAGCCAAAAAACCAAGCGTAAGTGTGCTTATGAAACCATAGAAAAAACCATGTGTTTTATCAGTATAAAGCAGCTCGTGTTTTCTCTTATGTTTTACATCAAATTCCTTGATGAGATATTTAGGCGTAACAGGTGCAGGGCATAGTTTATCATAGAATTTTCCATTTTCGGGTTGAAAGTAAAACTCTACCGAAAAAAATCCCGGCGTGCCTAAAGTTTCGCAACGAGGGTCAACATGCTCGATGTGCCGGCGTAAAGAATCCTCCCGTTCATCAATGCAGAACATGGCCTGGAAAGAAGCCCGTCCTAAATCCTCCCCGGTAGGGAGGACTTGAGAACCAGCCTCATAAAAATCCTCTCCAAAGGAGAGGATTTTTGGAGCCTCATTTTTTGGTCTTGTTTTAAGGTGATGTATCCCTGCAAGCACCTCATCGTAATAGCTCCATTCAAATGCATCCTGCCACAGTTTAAAAACTTCATGCAATTCTGTTGGAGCAACATCTGCAAATAAATCTATAGGTTCGGTATTTACACTGCTGCTTAGAGGCTTCCAATGCTTTCCTAACTCTGAGTCAAGCGCATCAATTTCAAGCAGCAATTCAAAAACAATCAAATCATGAAGGGATATTTTCTTTGTATCCAGCAATGAATGTGGCACTGCTTCAACCGTCGCCGCCATCCCCGACCATCCGCGATGGCTAAATTGCTGATCGAATAAATATTGTTCAAAGTAAGCTTCATCACCAACTACAATTTTTAGAAGATCAGTAATTGATGCATCTCCTTCCATTAAAAGTTGTTTCGCTCTTTTAGTTTTGAAAAAACTGGTGAAGCTGTTTTTTTCCAGTTCTCTTATCGACGAAAGAAACCCATCTTTTCCCATTGGAAACTGCCAGATCGAAATCCCCTGGTCTAAATAACTGCCTAAAATTCTAAACAGCAATGGCTGAACAAGATTATCCAAATCTATCCTGTAATGATCTTTCCAATTTGCCCGTAGTAAGCCAATTCTTGCAGAATTATGAGTATCGTATTCTTTAGTCAATAAATTTTCCTTCCATTGCTGCAACTTACCTGCACCTTTTTTTTCTGATATAATTCTATCAAGTACTTCACTTTTTATACGTCCTATTTTATACAGTTCTCTAAACTCGGTTAATTGAAGCGTAACCTGGTAACCAAATATTTTAGATGCTTTAAAAATGGCATCATAAAACTTCATTTGCTGAAATGCGTGCAAAGAATTATGATGAATGAAATCTTTCAGTGGTGTTTGAGAAGGCAGATAATGCTTTAATTCGTGCAATACATGTGCTTCGTCGAATTCTTTATGGCTCATATTAATCCGCGTATTCTCTTTAAATAATAATAGTTATTTCTGCTGATGGGCAGCATTTGATAAAAGTTTATGTTCCAATTCATACCTGTAAATCTGGTCAATATTTTCGCTGCTGTTGTGTATAACAGATAAGTCTTTAACCAATCCATTATGTAAGCCGTACACCCAACCATGAAGGTGCAATTCTCTTTCGGCCCAGGCCCGTTGCACTATTGTGGTTTTTGCCAGGTTCCTCACCTGTTCTATTACATTTAATTCTGTTAAGCGGTTTGCCCTTTGCACTTCATCTTCAATCGCATCCAGTTCTATGAAGTTTTTATGATAAACATCTTTTATGTTTCGCAACCAATTGTCAACATAACCGTGGTAAGTATTAGTCATAGCTGCCGCTACACCTCCGCAGCCATAATGTCCGCAAACAATAATATGCTTTACAACCAAATATCTTACAGCATATTCTAACACACTCAATAAGTTGCTATCGGTATGAACCACCACATTAGCAATATTGCGATGGACAAAAATTTCGCCGCTCCTGGTGCTCGTAATTTCATTGGCAGGTACCCGGCTGTCGCTACAGCCTATCCATAAATAGGTAGGAGTTTGGCCTTTCGACAGTTTCTTAAAATAATCCGGATCCTGGAAAAGCCTGGTCTCAGCGTATAATTTATTTCCCTGAATTAGTTTTTGATATGACTTTTCCATAATGAGAGGGTTTTTGATTAATGCAAAACTGCAACTCAACAAATCTTTGAGTTAATTTTTTAGCGCCAAAAGTTTCTCAAACAATTTTAAGTTTTTTTGATGAAGCCTTGTTTTTCTTCTCCAGACGATAAACGGAATGAAGATCTTTAGTGCAGGTAAATGTTACATTTAGATCTGTTATTAATCCATCTTTTAAGTCGTATACCCATCCATGAATACGTAAAGATTGGCCTTTTTCCCATGCATTTTGAATGATGGAAGTTTTTCCCAGGTCATGTACCTGTTCAACTATATTCAGCTCTACAAATCTTCTTGCTCTAAGTTCATTATCCTCAATGGAGTCAAGTTCTTCATGATGAAACCTGTAAACGTCTTTGATGTGTCGTAGCCAATTGTCAATTAACCCATATTGTTTATTCCCCATTGCTGCAAGTATTCCCCCGCATTCATAATGTCCGCAAACAATTATATGTTTCACTTTTAAAACATCAACAGCATAAGATACTACGCTCAATAAATTCATATCGCTATGCACTACCATATTTGCAATGTTTCTGTGCACAAACATTTCACCAGGTTTTGTTCCCGTAATTTGATTTGCAGGAACACGACTATCAGAACATCCAATCCATAAGTAATCGGGTTTTTGTTCGGTTGCCGATTGTTTAAAAAATTCCGGGTTAGTGTAATTTTGTAATGTTACCCAGGCTTTATTGTTTTCAAGTAATTTTAAATATTTTTCCATTTTGTTTTGTTTTTTTAATGTAATGATTGCACATGTAATTGATTTTCTATCCGGTATTTCTCCCGGAATCCTTCAAGGCTGCACTTAATTTTTTTAAGCGGAGCTTTAATATCCCTGAACTCTTTAATTAGTTCCAGCACATCAAAATCTATATAATCTGTATGCGAAGCATCAATTATTACACTTGCATTTTCAGGGATGTGGTCCAGCGTTTCTCGTATAGCTGCTTTATTTAAAAAGGATACTTCTTCAGCTAAACGTATTTTTATAACATCACCCTCCTTGTGTTGGTCTTTATGAAAAAAGTATGCGTTCTTAAGGTTGCCATGTAAAATACCTATAGACGCAGCAATAAGCCCTGCTACCACTCCTATTAATAATCCTTCACCTTTTACAGCCGGAAATACACCAATTAGGTCAATTGAAAGAATTACAACTACGGTAACAAAAAAAGGTATTGACTGGTATTTACCGTTTCTAATCATTTGCCTGAACACTAACAATTTACATAGCTTATAGCCTGTTAAAATCAGTACTGCGGCCAATGCTGCTAAAGGAATTAGATTTAACACAGTAGGAATAAAGATTACGCAAACCAATAGTAAAAAGCCATGAAAAATAGATGACAGTTTTGTTTGTGCACCTGCGTGTACGTTAGCACTGCTTCGTACTATTACACTTGTAATTGGTAACCCCCCTATTAAGCCTGATATAGCATTGCCCACACCCTGGGCGAAAAGTTCTCTGTTAGTGTTGGTAACATTTCTTTTCGGATCTAAATTGTCGATTGCTTCAATACTTAACAATGTTTCTAACGAAGCAATGATAGCTATCATTACACCTGTAACAATTACTTTGCTTTGTAAAAACCCGCTAAAGTCGGGTAAGGTAAAAAAGCTTAAAAATTCAGCAGGACTTTTTGCGGCCTTAATTTTTACGAGGTGATCTTCACCAATTGCAAGCGGACTATTTGTCGCCTTCAATAATTCATTAATCGCTATAGCTACAATAACTGCCACCAATGCACCAGGTATAAATTTTACTTTATTCTTTATAAATGGTTTTTCCCAAACCAAAATTATTATTATCGACAGTATACAAATAATAAGAACGCCAATATTTATCTCTGCTAACGGTTGCAGCAATGGATGCCAAAATTCGTCGGCTTCTTCCGTCATTACACTTCTTTCGTTTCCAAAGCCAAAAGCATGGGGAATTTGTTTAGCTATAATTAAAATTCCAATACTCGTTAGCAGGCCTTTAATTACACTGGACGGGAAGTAGTTGGCTATGCCACCCAATCTTGCCACGCCAATTAGTATTTGCAAAATACCTGCTATTAATACGGCACAAAGAAAAAGGTCGAAGGCGCCAATATTGGTAATAGCCCCTAAAACCAATGCGGCCAAACCAGCTGCCGGTCCACTTACGCTAAGCCTTGAACCGCTTAAAGAACCTATTACAATTCCGCCAATGATACCTGAAATTAAACCACTAAAAAAAGGAGCCCCTGATGCCAAAGAAATACCGAGGCACAGCGGGAGAGCAACTAAAAAAACTACCAATCCGGCAGGTAAGTCATTTTTTAAATATTTAAAAGTTAATCCATTTGGATTGCTCATAATTAAGAAGTTAAGAAGAGTAAAATTTAGTGCACAGTATGTAACCCTATGTTCGGGTAATTATATTAGGGATAACTAATAAACAGCAACAATAGTAACAAGGTTAAATACCGGCAGGTTTAGAATATTGCAAAACGAATATTGCTAATTGATAAAATAAAATGTCATTTACTAAAATACCGGTGCTGGTATGTTAGATAGTTTATCAGGTGGTTGAGATACCACATCTGCAG
>MWYU01000546.1 GCA_002050375.1 Chitinophagales bacterium 62-2 | reverse complement strand
AGCAAGGACCAACAATTTGTATATGTAGCCAATGGAAACAGCGATAATGTTTCTGTTATAAGTACAGCAAGTAATAATGTAGTCGATTCAATATCTGTAAGGTTAGGTGGCGTTGACCATTCGTACATTGGCAGTTCGCCTAATGCACTTGCCATTGATAACAGCGGCACTACCTTATACGTTTCTAACGGAATGGATAATGCAGTTGCAGTAGTAAAGCTCGGGGCGGCTGTATCGGCTTCAGGAAAAGGCAACTCTTCCATTGATGGATTTATTCCTACCGAAGCGTATCCTGCAGGCATTGTATTAACAGATAAAACCTTGTATGTTGCCAACCTTGAAGGTGAAGGTGCGAGAGCAAAAACACCAACTGATAAAGGTTTCAGCATTCATCAACAGGAAGCTACGGTTTCAATCATTCCCTTACCCAATAAAAATACCTTACAGTCTTACACAAAAAGAGTTGAAGCAGCCAACTTAATGTTTCGTACAAAACTTGCCCAGTTGTTGCCGCGACAAGGAGTGGCTCCTCGCCCCGTTCCTGAACGTATCGGTGAGCCATCTGTTTTTAAACATGTTGTTTATATAATCAAAGAAAACAAAACTTACGACCAGGTTTTAGGCGATATGCCTGAAGGGAATGGGATGAAATCTTTATGTATCTATGGCAACGAGATAACTCCGAACGAACATAAGCTGGCTAAAGAATACATGTTGCTGGATAATTACTATGCATCCGGAAAGTCGTCTGCCGAAGGTCATATGTGGACTGACGCCGCAATAGTAACCGATTATGTGGAAAAGAACGTTCGTGCCTGGTTCCGCAGCTACCCGCACGTTTTGGCTGATGCGCTGGTATATAATAAAAAAGGTTTTTTGTGGAACAACGCTTTAGATCATGGTAAAACGGTAAGAATATATGGAGAAGCGTGCGAGCCGAAATTTAAACGGGGCTTAGGATGGAAAGATTTTTATCAGATGCACCTTGAAGGGAAACGTCCGGAGTTTACAAATGAAAGTACAATATCAAGAGTAAGACCTATCCTGTCACAAAACTATCCCTGTTACGAAAGCCACAACTTCAACGACCAGTTACGGGCCGACGCGTTTATTAAGGAGTTGAATGAATACGAGAAAACACCCGGCGACCATTTGCCGCAATTGATGATCCTTGCACTTCCGCAGGATCATACTGCTGGTATGCGCGAAGGTTTTGCTACCCCAAGAGCCATGGTAGCAGATAATGACCTTGCTCTTGGAAAAATTATGGAGGCTCTTACCAAAAGCCGCTTTTGGGATTCTACGGTTGTGTTTGTTACCCAGGACGATTCACAATCAGGATGGGATCATGTATCTGCTTACCGTACAACAGGTTTTGTAATGAGTGCGTATTCGCATCTGCAGAAAACAGTTTCCACTAATTATAACCAAACGAGTATGGTTCGTACGATAGAACAAATATTAGGAATACCACCTATGAACGTTATGGATGCCACAGCACTGCCAATGTTTAATTGTTTCAATCAAACTAAAACCAGCATACCCTATGTTGCTTTAAAAAACAACATCCCTTTAGATGAAATGAATAAAAGTGCCGCTTCATTAACAGGTAAAGCGAGGGAATATGCGCTTCTTTCCTCCTTACCTGAATTTGATCACATTGATAGCGGAAATGATGATCTCCTTAATCGTATTTTATGGTTTGCCGCCATGGGCAATAAACCTTATCCAAGAAAAATGACAATCCCGAAGAAAGACCGAAAGGATGACGATGATTAAGTTTAGAGAGATTTGAACTATAAGTAAGTAATGGAAAAGGAGCGTCTCTTTATTACCTTATTTCTGGGTTTGTTTTTTTCAGCCTGCAAATCTTTACTTTAACGCTGCTTGTCCTTTTGCTAATATTTTGTAAAAAAGAAATTTTATAAGCAAAAGCAGTAGACTTTTTACGAATTTACCGCATCCTGATTATTATAAGTCCTTTTTAAATTCAAGAATATGAAGAGATTGATCGTTTTGTTATCTGCTATGTTTGCAACCCAACTTTTTGCCCAGCCACTTCGCCTGCACATCGGCGGCGGTTTCGCTAATTACAATGGTGACCTTCAGCCAAAGACGTTTTCATTAAAGCAGGCGCATGGACTAATATCGGCAGGAGGTACCTTTAATATCTCCAATAAGTTTGCTTTACGCAGTGATTACTCGTTTACCAAATTAGAAGCAAATGATAAAAATAACAAGGAGATAAAGTTTGTCAGACGTAACCTCAATTTTAAAACTTTGCTAAGAGAATTGACGCTTATGGGTGAATACGACATATTCGATCTTACAGAAAAAGCCTGGACTCCTTATGTGTTTGCAGGAATTGGGGTTTATAAATTTAGTCCTTATACCACCGACTCTATATATGGAAAAGTTTTTCTTCACGGTGTTGGAACCGAAGGGCAAGGGATCCCTCAATTCCCCGACAGAAAATTGTATAAAAACACCCAACTCAATATTCCTTTTGGAGGCGGAGTGAAATATGCTTTATCTGATGATATTCATTTATCAGTTGAAATGAGTATGAGAAAATTGTTTACCGATTATCTTGATGATGTTAGTACTACCTATGTAGACCAGAATGTACTATTAGCCGCAAGAGGACAAGTTGGCGTTGATTTGGCATTTAGGGGCGATGAATTAAAGGTTGATCCTCAGCCTTATCCCGCTGCGGGAGCACTAAGAGGAAATTCCAAATTGAATGATTTATACTATTTTGGCCAGGTAAAAATCAGTTTTAGAATGAATTGGTTCGACAATGGAGGGTTTAATAACGGTGGACGGAAAAGTAAGTTAGGCTGCCCTAATAAAGTTTTGTAGTAAATATTCTTTTACACAAAGCACTTACAAGTCTTGACGATGTTGTAGTAATAGGTTATCAAACTGTAAGAAGGAGAGATGTTCTTGCTTCCGTTGCTTCTGTTGGAGCTAAGGAATTGAAAGATATTCCTATACAACGCGGCTGAGGCTTTAAATGGAAGATTGATGGTGTACACCATATTTCCTCAAGACATTCAATCAATTGATGTTTTAAAAGATGCTGCAGCCACTGCTATTTACGGCGCAAGAGGTGCTAACGGTGTTATTATCATTACCACAAAATCGGGTAAGCCACGAAGAACGATAGTGAGCTATAATGGCTTGATAGGTGTAAGGAAGCTTGCTAAAAAATTAGATCTGTTAAATCCCTACGAATATGTTCTTTACCAGGCTGAAAGAGCAAGAACTGCCGGAAGCGCTGACAGTACATCTTTTACAAGAAACTTTGGAACAACAAGGAATACACTAAAGAATTATCAGAACGTGGATGCGATTGACTGGCAGGAAGAGGTTTTTGGGAGAACCGGTATTATGCAAACGCATAACGTTACAGCTTCGGGAGGTAATAAAAACGGTACAACTGGATCTGTTTGGACTAACTCTTATTATCAACCCGCTCCTGCAACCACACCTTCAGGAACTACAAGGATTAACTGGATAAATATTTCAATTAATACAACCTCTAATGCAAGACTTGCAACAGGGTTTACACCAAATAAATCAGAATTACTGCCTATACCGCAACGATAAGCGGCGAGTATATGCCGGCCTCTTACTTACATTTTAGCTAAATTGTACGAAGACAGAGAGCACATTAAACAAACAAAAAAATATGAAAATTCATACGACAAATTATAGCGATACTTTCATAGAAGTTGCAGAAGACTGCCCGGCAAACGTTGGCGAAATCCCACCGGCTAAAAGAGATGAAAAATCTGTTGCTAATATTCAGTTTGAAATGATTAGTCAAAACCCCTACAAGTTTACCTCTGACGATATTTTGTTTCAATGCTTTGCAACTAAAAAAGGGTTAACAAATAACGAGCTTGAAGCTCAACGGGAAATATTCTTTTCAAAAGGTCAACCTTGTTTCCGTTCCTCACCTTTGACAAAAAGATACGGTTGGGGTATCCATAACAACACCGAAGGAAAAATTGCACTGTATGCTGTCGGATCAATGGAATATCAAAAATTTAAGGCCGACAAAAATTTAAAAATTGTGAAAGCAATGCGTTCTAAAAAAGCATAGTAATGAAAGATGGGCTATCGCTAAGTTTAAATGATTAAATAAAAAGTATATGAAAAACACTTGTCTTAGCACTTCAGGTAAATACGGCATTTACTATTTAATCTTATACCAGCAAAGATCGGCTTCTGCCGGGTTCCCCAGAAAAGGGTTTGGAGGGCTACAGCATTCTTATATGCAATTCACTAAAATTTTTTAGTGACGAAATTTTTAGATCTGCAATACTCCATCGCTCATCTTTTAAGTACTGCGGTGCGGGAACAACCACACATTTCATTCTTGCTGCTTTTACTGCAATCATGCCATTAACAGAATCTTCAAAACAAATACATTCTAAAGGAGAAGATTTAAGCTCTCCCGCACAATTAAGATAAACCGGCGGATGGGGTTTACCGTAGTCAAGATGTTCGGCAGAGGTTTTTACCTTAATGTAATCTCCGATTCCTAAAAGACTGCATACAGCATCAACCACAGATAAAGGAGAAGATGTTGCGAGGCCAATCTTGAATGAGCGGTCGTAAAAGAAGTTGAATATGTTTTGAAGGCCGGGCAGGGGCTGCCCTTTGGTTTTTATCTTATCTATTACCAGGTCAACAATTTTTTTTCCTGCTCTCTCCAATTCAGTATTATCAAATTTATAATCCCGCAACCACCACGATACAAATTCGCTTGTCCGTAATCCTGTGGTTTCTTCATACTGTTTTAACGTCAACTTTTTTCCATAATATTCGAAAACTTCATTCGCCGCTTCCCTCCATAATGGCTCACTATCGATAAGCAAACCATCCATATCAAAAATTACCGTGTTTAAATCCATTCATTATTTTTAAGGCCGCAAATATAGTTGTTAGTTCTATTTGAAAGATGTGGGAGGACAGATGACGGATGACGAATTGTAAATGAAGCGATGACTGATGTATAGGACGATAACAAAATAAAATTAATTAATCCAGTTACTTGATATTTACGTCTGTAACTGGTGAAATTTGTTATTCCCGAAAGAAGGATTTATGCCTTGAATAATTTAGAAACGTTCACAACATTCCAAGGATCTTTATCAGCGTTCGTTTATATCAACATCATAACTTCATTTTTTGCGACACACTTATCGTGAATAACCGCAAAAAAACAACCTCTTCCGGAAGCATCACCTTCAGCATTAAACTACCCTGATAATCAGCCCCCAGTAATTTATTATACGACATAAACTTATAGCTCCTACCCTTTAAGTTAACAGATCGAGACTTTGAACGAGATAATGGCACAAGTAATAATGAGACAGAGACATTAAACTTATAAAATATAAAACAGAGTCTTACCACCTCAAACAATCTTTCTTAAAGTCGTTAGACC
>MWYU01000486.1 GCA_002050375.1 Chitinophagales bacterium 62-2 | reverse complement strand
TACACTAAGCATTCGCTTATCTAAGAAAATGACTAAAGGATTTATAGGCTCGTGAAATGAACGGAAATGAAAATCTTTTACAACAGCTTTTACAATGCCTTCCCGACCTTTCATAACAGTTTTGCCTATTGCTTCTTCAGGCGTCCAGCCTAGTGCTTTCACTGCACTTTCGTTAAGCATGTAAGTATAACGTAAATTCTTACCATCGTTAGAGGTGTCAAATTGTTGCACATCTGCCCGCGTATAATCTGACCCGGCAACTATTTTTATCCCAAGTGTTTTTGCATAATCTTCATCAACCGGAAACCCATTCACCGTAATGCTTTTATCGTTCTCACTCTTTTTTAAACCATCGCCCCAACCAATATGTGTAGGCTCTTCATAAGCAGCACCTATACTTACAACGTCGGCAGTATTTCTCATTTCCTTTTTAAAATCATCATAGTATTGCAGCATCTTATTATCCAAAGGCAAAACGATTACCTGCTCTTTATTGTACCCAAGATCTTTGTTATGAATAAATGCTAATTGCTGCAGAATAATAATGGTAGATGTAATAAGAAATATCGAAATAACAAACTGGAAAACAATCAGCGTTTTACGCAACCCGTTTCCACCTGCTGAAAATGAAAACCCTGACTTCAATACTTTTATCAGCTTAACATTAGATAAAACAATAGCAGGATATGACCCTGCAGTAAATGCAACTATTAATGCCAACACTAACAACGAGATGATAGTTACTGGCTGAACTAAAATGCCACCGCTTAATTCTTTGCCTGATAGTTGATTAA
Source organism: Chitinophagales bacterium 62-2 (assembly GCA_002050375.1). GTDB lineage: Bacteria > Bacteroidota > Bacteroidia > Chitinophagales > Chitinophagaceae > Segetibacter. Next base: position 4,707 of record MWYU01000486.1, on the reverse strand, counting down.
ATAACGGCAACAATAAATATGATAATGCTAAAGCAATTATTACAGATACCAGTGTGAAGAAAACAGACTCGCAAAGGAACTGGTAAAACACTTGTTTTTTACGTGCGCCAAGTACTTTGCGCATACCAATCTCTGCGCTCCGGGCAGCAGATTGGGCAGTGCTTAAGTTGGTATAATTAACACATGCAATCAATAAAATAAGAATAGCCACAGCGCCTAAAACATATATATAAACAATGTTGTTGTTAGGCTCTAAACCGTCTAACGAAGAATATAAATGAACTTTAGTAAGCGGCTCTAAATGATAAGTAAGATATTCGCTTCCTTTCATCTTTAGCTCTTCAGTGCTTACTGTTTGCATGAAAGCAGTTATCCTTTTTTGTAATGGCTCTAAGCTTTCTTTTGAGTTTAATAATATATAGGTGACATAATTTGCTTCCCACCACTTTTCTTCTTTTGAGGCATTCAAAGAAGTGAATGAACCTACAAAGTCAAAGCTGATTTGAGAATTATCAGGAGCATCCGCAGCAACACCTGTGACTATAAAATCTTTAGTTCCGACTTTTAAAATTTTACCAACAGGATCTTCTTTGCCAAAATATTTTTTTGCTGTTGACTGTGTCACCACAATCTTATCCGGACCGTTTAATGCAGTTGCTGCAGCGCCTGTAATCAACTTAAACGAGAACATAGAAAAGAAAGCAGAATCGGCATAAAGAAAATTTTTCTCTTCAAACAACTTATCTCCAAAGCCAACAACTCTTGTGTATTTTAATGTTCTTGAATAAGCGTGAACTTCAGGAAAACTTCTTTTAAATTCAGGGCCAACTTTCGTACCGGTAGCGGCAACTTTATTAACTGCACTGCCTGTATTATACTCCATAGTAACCCTTGCTATCCTATCTGCATTTGCATGAAACCGGTCAAAACTAACTTCATGCATAATGTAAACGCCAATAAGAATACAGCTTGCAATACCGATAGTTAAACCGGTGATATTTACAAAAGCATATAGCTTGTTCTTGTATAAGTTGCGCAAAGCGATTTTGAAATAATTCCTGATCATAAAGCCCCATTTAGTTGGTTAATGAAAATTGGTAAGCTAAAGAGGATTACCTGAAAGAGCGCTCTCTTGGACATCATTGGTGTATTGCAAATTGAAGTTGCACCTATACACTATGAACAATATGCCAATTTTGTAAAGCAATGATTTACAAAGGAAAGGAAGGTAAATTTCTACGAACTTGTTCGTTAGCGATACATAAAGTGTTCGGTTTTGATACAGAGTAGTTAGGATTTTCATTGCCTCAACGACAAAGGTGCCAAGGGTCGCTAAGCCTATCTTTGCGAAACACACAGTTGTAGCGCTTTTGTGGCTATTCTGTTCGTAAGCTTTTTACAGGATTTGCCCATGCTGCTTTCACGGCTTGAACACCAACGGTTATCAATGCTACGAGCATTGTTAATATTGCGGCGGCAATAAATATCCACCATTGTATATTGATACGGTAAGAGAAATCCTGGAGCCATTTAGAAAGTGCCCACCAGGCTATAGGAAAGGCCACTAAAGCAGCAACCGAAACAAGCGCAACAAAATCTTTAGAAAGTAGTCCTACAATATTACTTACATCAGCACCCAATACTTTGCGTATACCTATCTCTTTTGTTCGTTTTACAACAACCAGGGTAGCTAAACCAAACAATCCCATACAGGCAATAAAGATTGAAAGAAAGGAAGCATAGCGAACGATGTTACCAAGCCGCTGTTCCTGGCTGTAGGCTGCGTTTAAAGCATCATCTAAAAACTGGTATTCGAAATCCTGGTCTCCCGCGACTGCCTTCCACGATGATTTGAGAAAAGAAACCTGTTTTTGCACATCACCTGCACTAAGCCTGACAGTAACACGACGATTAGAAGAATACTCAGAAGAAACATCACTTGAAGCTCCCACAATACTATCAGCCCGAATAGTAAGAACTGCAGGCTTTACAGGCGTATGCAACGATTCAAAATTAAAGTCCTTAACAACACCTATTATCTGTTCCGCATATTTGCCGGGCAGTTTTTTTCCTATAGGATCTTTCCAGCCGTATTCACGCACCAATGCTTCATTTACAATGATTGTATTTGAGTCTCCCGGATTTTCTTTAAGAAAGTTTCTGCCAGCTACTAATTTCAACCCCATCGTCGGTATGAAATCAGGATCTACTAGGTTCAATCGAAAGTTTCGATAAACCTTTCTATCATCGAGGTAGCCGAGGTTCATCCAGCCTGCCTGTATAAAACTAAACCATGATGTAGTGCTTCCTTTAACCTGCGGATTAGCTTCGATAGCTGTTCTGAATCTTGCGGCTAATTCACGACCTTCTGCGCCCCTTTTATTAGTAGAAACAACAATAACATGTTCCTTATCATAGCCAAGATCTTTGCTGCGCAGGTAATTTAATTGCCTGGTAATGGTAATCGTACAGATGATCATAATAATTGAAGCAACAAATTGAGATACTACCAATGCTTTTCTGAAAAAATTCATGCTGCCTGCAGATCTTATTTTTCCTTTTAATACTTCAATAGGACGAAACCCTGAAAGAACAATGGCCGGATAAATACCTGCTATTAATCCAATGGCAACAAAGAGGATAAAGAAGAATAGCAACGTAAACGTATTGATCGCAATTATGAGTTCCCGGTCCGCTAATTGGTTGAAAGGCTTCAAACATACAAATGCCAGCAAAAGCCCTATGATAAATGAAATGAATGTTAGCAAAAGCGCTTCTCCCCAAAACTGTTTTACCAGTTGTTGCCTTTCGGCACCTAACACTTTCCTTACACCTACCTCTAAGGAACGTGTAGTTGAGCGGCCTATTGATAACGTAACGAAGTTGATGCATGCAATAAGCAATACAAGTAAACCTATAGTGGCTAAAATGGTAGAATATTTTGGATTGCTTACAGGTTCATTTCCGGCTGGAAGTGTATTATCAAGATGGATATCAGTTAAAGGCTGTAGTGTCACCTTATATTCACCCGGCTTATAATTTTTTGCTACTATAGGATCCATTACTGCCGGTATTTTAGCATTGGCAGTAGTGGCAGAAGCACCTTCTTTAAGTAACACATATGTTTCCAGCGATACACTTGACCATGCCTGCTTCATTCCCTTTTCACTAAAGAAGCGTCGGGCATTAGCGAATGATATAAGCATATCAAATTGAATACTTGACTCAAGAGGCACATCTTTTACAACACTTGCCACAGTAAATGGAACCCATTCGCCAGAAAGTTGTAGTTCTATATTTTTACCCACTGCAGGTCCTTTACCAAAATATTTTTTAGCTGATGCCTCTGTAACAACGATTGAGTTACCTGTAGGAAAAGTATTCTTTCGGTCTCCTTGCTTCATTGTAAAATCAAACATGTTGAAGAAGGTACTATCAACCATATTCAATTGTTCGGTAAAGATGTTGTTATTATATCTTACGAGTGGTTCAAAGGAATAAACCCTGCATGTTGTTTCTATCTCCGGTAAATTATTTTGCAATACAGGTGCAAGGGGAATGGGTGTAACTGTATTCGTAAACACCTGTCCCTCGTAATGCTCTTGCAGCCATGCACGGTGAATACGATCAGCTTTAGAATGAAACCTGTCAAAGCTCCACTCACTCTTTACAAACAACATAATTAGTATGCAACATCCAATACCTACTGCCAATCCCATTACATTAATAATAGTGTAACCCTTGTGTCTTGCCAGGTATCGTAGTGCTACTTTAAAATAATTTTTAAACATATAGATGGAGTTTATTCTGTTCTTAAACTTTTCACCGGCTTCGCCACCGCTGCTTTTATTGCCTGGAAGCCTAAAGTGACGATGGCAATGATGAATGCTATCATGCCTGCCAATGCAAACATCCACAATTCGAGGTTTATGCGATAGGCAAAATCCTGAAGCCATTTATTCATCACAAGCCACGAAAGCGGAATAGCCACTAACATTGCTATCAATACTACTTTTAACAAACTGGTTGTTAGTAAAGAAACTATGCTGCCAACACTGGCCCCGAGTGTTTTGCGTATACCAATTTCTTTTACACGTTGGCCGACTGTAAAAGTGATTAAGCCAAACAAACCTAAACAGGCAATGGAAATAGTAAGAATGGTAAAGGCCAGCAATACTTCGCCCTGCTTTTCTTCCGCCTGGTATTGCGCCGCAAAATTTTTATCGAGAAAGTGATAGTCGAAGGCTGCAGCTGGATCAAACTTTTTAAATGTTTGTTCGATAAAAACCAGCGATTTTGAAACATTATGTTCATCAAGCCGCACATATATATTATCCCTGTCCTCCACTTTTTTTGGAAGCTGCATGATCACGGGCTCAATCATGTGTTGCAAAGAATAAATATGATAATCCTTAACCACGCCAATGATGTTTGCGAACGATATCTTACCTGTTGAATCTTTTCCTCTTGAGATTCGCTTGTCCATGCCTGATGCCCAGCCTTGTCTTTTAATGAAGGCTTCATTCACCACTACATCATTGCTATCGGAGACGATATCTTTTGAAAAATTACGGCCTTCCAATATTCTGATCTGCATTGCAGGAATGAAATCAGCATCAATGGTTAAGCCAAAAGCCAGGTTGCTGTGTTCATCAAGCACGCCGTTCTTTTCCACACTGTAATCCATCATACCAATGTTATTATTAC
>MWYU01000549.1 GCA_002050375.1 Chitinophagales bacterium 62-2 | reverse complement strand
ATTCTTTACAACCGTATTTGTTATCGAATTTAGATTTGGTAACACTGTCGTTTACGTTGATAGCAGGGATCGGCAACGTGCCTGCAGCCATGCGCTCATACAAACGGTGAACACCTGTTGTTGTTTCTTCGCTCAATCCTTTTACGTGTTGGATAAGCTCAGGATATTTATCAAAAACCATGTTGGTCAAATCGCCACCATCGTCCAAAATCATATTCAGCGGACGGTCTGCACCACCAAAGAAAAGGGTTTGTTCAATACACCAGTCAGCATCTTCCTGGCTCTGACCTTTCCATGCAAATACACCAATACCTGCAGCGGCAATAGCAGCAGCAGCGTGATCCTGCGTAGAGAAGATATTACAAGAGCTCCACTTAACTTCGGCGCCAAGGGCTATCAAAGTTTCAATAAGCACTGCAGTTTGAATGGTCATGTGAAGGCAACCCGCAATGCGTGCACCTTTTAATGGCTGAGAAGCTGCGTACTCTTCGCGGATAGACATAAGACCCGGCATTTCAGCTTCCGCCAGACGGATTTCTTTACGACCCCAGGCGGCAAGGCTCATATCTTTTACCTTGTTAGGCAAAGAGAAGTCGATCTCTGATTTTGAGATTTGTGAATTTGTGATTGTTGACATTGTTTAGTTATAAATTATGAATGTTTTTATTTAGCCACTAAGGCGATAAGACGATAAGTGACGCAAAGACTTTATGTTACTTTGAGCCTTTGTGTCTTGGTGGCTGCTCTCTTTGCAAATGTAGCTTTGTTAGGAGAATATTCTAAACCTCTCTAAAACTTTGGGAGGAAGAATAGAAATCCGTTACTTTCACAGAACAAAATCCTGTTCTGCTATGGCAAAGACCACCCAAAAAGATGATTCAACTATTGCACCAATCGTTTTAGATAATAAAGATATTTTAATACTCAGCCTGCTTCAGGAAAATGCACGAATAACGGTAAAAGAAATCTCCGATAAAGTGCATTTAAGCACAACTCCTGTACATGAACGCATTAAACGAATGGAAGAATCCGGCGTAATAAAACAATACGCGACATTAGTTGACCATAACAAAGTAAATAAAGGATTGATGGTAATCTGCTACGTTTCGTTGAAGGAGCATAGCAAAATTGCCGGCAATAAATTTATTAAACGTATACACGAGTTAAATGAAGTAATTGAATGCTATAATATTTCAGGGGAGTTTGATTTTATGCTTAAGGTTGTGGTAGAAAACATGGATGCGTACTATGATTTTCATGTAAATAAACTTAGCCAGATTGATAATATGGGACATGTACAGAGCGTATTTGTTATGGGGATTATTAAGCAAACACATAACCTCACCCTCGGTACCTCTCCGCGCAGCGGAGAGGGAGGCCAAACTTTATAAGCAGGTTTGCTTTAGTGCTAACAAATGAGCATATTGCCTTTTTTCTGCTATAAGTTGAAATTATCCTCATCTCAATTGTAGGTTAGCTGGTTCCTTTCGAGAAGGAGATTGACACTAATTGGAGGATAGAACTTCTGCAGCTTAGATACTATATTCTTATAAAGCTAACCTAAGTTTGCCTTGGCTTATGTTCCCCGTGCAGAACATTAAACATTCCTTGGTTGAAGTGTTAGTGCAAAAGTCCATTTAAGTCATAAAGCCAGGCCTCCCTCTCCCGTGCCGGGAGAGGGAACGAGGGTGAGGGACATTACATAATCATTCATGGAGTAACCATTGCCAATATCAATATCTTCTTCACTAATAACTGTAAAACCATTTTTCTCGTAAAATGTTTTTGCCTTATTCTTACGGTTTACATTAAGAATAAGTTTTTCAGCACCCATACTTTTTGCAACCGTTTCAACTGTCTCGAGCAATTTTTTTCCCGCACCTGTTTTTTGAACATCGGGCAAAACATACAGCTTCTGGAGTTTATATATTTTTTCTCCGGCATGCGAAAAAGAAGCAAATCCCACAGCCAAATAATCTTGCAAGGCCAGGAAGAAATGATGTTTATTTTTCATCTGATCTTCAAGAGATGGGGTACTGTAAAATTTTCCCAGCATATAATCTATCTGCTCCTTACCTAAAATAGGAGTATAAGCCGATTGCCATGTTGTGGCAGCAATTTGCTGAATGTATCTAATATCGTTGAAGGAAGCAGGCCGTATTACTAACTACGATGAAGGAAAATTTGTGTTCACTCGTTTGCCTTGATGATAACTTGTGATTGTCTATTGCTTTTGATTTTAAGTAATGTTGGTAAGAAACAATTGCGGCTACATCCCTTTAAATGTGGCCTTCCGCTTTTCTAAAAATGCAGTCGTTCCTTCCTTCATATCTTCTGTACCGAAGCAAGTTGCGAAACCATTAATTTCAACGAAATATCCATTTTTGATTTCATCATATACTGCATTTGCAGCTTTAATGCATTCAGCAACTGCAATAGGTGCTTTTGTGTTTATTACTAACAGAATTGATTTTGCTTTTTCCAATAACTCATCCTGTGGAACTACATAGTTTACTAACCCATATTTTAGCGCAGTACTTGCATCAATCATATTTGCACTGAGCAACGTTTCAATGGCACGACCTTTACCTATTAACTGAACCAACCGTTGTGTACCTCCATAGCCGGGTATTAAACCTAAATTAACTTCGGGCTGACCAAAGTTTGCATTATCGCTTGCTATTCTAAAGTGACAAGCCATTGCTAATTCGCATCCACCACCAAGTGCAAACCCGTTTACTGCTGCAATAACAGGCTTAGGGGAGTTTTCAATTTTCATAAAAATTTGCTGCCCTTTTTCAGCAAGAGCTTTCCCTTCATCAACACTTAAGCCAACAAACTCACTAATATCCGCGCCGGCAACAAATGATTTTGCTCCGGCACCAGTAATGATCACCGATCTTATTTCATTTTCTGTATACACTTCGTCAATAGCCTTGCTTAGTTCTTCCATTACCATTTTGTTGAGTGCGTTCAATTTATCGGGACGGTTTATGGTAATAGTGAAAATATTATCCTCTAAAGCGGTTAGAAGTGTTTGATACATAACAGGAATTATTTAAGTTGTAGGAAGCTTGGTTTTGCAAAGAAACCATTATGTTGAGAATATTGAGCCACTAAGGCGAAAAGGCACACGGAAGGAAAGGGAAAAAGTCCACATTTCCTGATAATGCCATAAATAAAAAAAAACCGGTTAAGACAATTGAACCGCAGAGGCATCAAGGACACGGAAAAACACAGAGGAGTAGCCTACTTCCTAACAATTTAAAAAATCCCAGAAATCCCGGTTCAGAAACGATCGCATAAATCCCGGTTCAAACACCTTAATTATTGTTGCTGTTGTTGCTGTTGTATGTCAAGATAATGCCGGTACGAGTTTACCGGTACCTCTGAATTTTTTACAACATAATTAAAAGTTGGTAAAGCAGAGGGCTCTGCCGTTTTTCTTGGCTGGTTACTTTCTATGTTTACTGTTACTTCTAAAGTATGCTCGCCAAGGCCTTTGTAAGTTCCTTTAACAGGCGTACAATCATTAAAATTTCTTCCAACAGCTATCCTAACATGGCCGTCTGTAACAATACAATTATTCGTTGGGTCTAAGCCGAGCCAGCCGTAAAAAGGTATATAAGCTTCTACCCATGCATGTGTTGCACCCTCACCGCGAACACCAGTATCTTTAGGACAAACATAGCCACTTATATAACGAGCCGGAATACCCGCCATCCGTAACATGTTAAGCAGCATGTGAGCGAAGTCCTGACACACTCCGGCCTTCATTCCCCAAATCTCATCAAGAGGCGTTTCAATATTGGTTACCCCTTTCTTGTAAGTGAAATTATCATACACATACTCTGACAGAACGAGCGCATTTTTTAATGGCTTCTCACCATAATTTGTTATGCCTCGTAAACTGTTTTGCATGTCATCAGGAACTGTTTCGCCGGTAAAAAAATCAATGAAGGCAGCATTGTACTTTATATCCTGTAAATGCTTCCATTGTTCTTCTGCAGGCTCCTCGTCCATTGGTACAAGAACAGGTTGCGTTATAACTTCCGCAGTTGATTCTATCAGTAGTTCAGTATGTGGTTTAACTACAGAAAACACACCTACGCGATTTCCAAAATAATCAACAAAAACTTCAATATCGGGTTTATAAGAAATATTGAGTGAATGGTTCTTTACTTCAAGCCGCTCATCTATAACAGGGTAAAGCATTATTTGATTAGTGCAATCAATAACTGCAGTAGCATAGGTGTAACGGGTAAGATGTGTTATTTTATAGTAAGGCATAAGTGGTTAAATTAAGTATTACCAAAGTAATATTTACTGAATGACGAACCAATTGCAATAAGGTCGGCTCTCGTTTGCAATAAAAATTGATTTAAGATGTTTGATTGGTCGGCGGGCAAGGCACTATATTTTACGTTGTTCTTTGTTTTACCTATTAAAAACTCCAGTTGTGCATAGCTTTCAGGGAGACTTTCCGGTTGTAATCTTTCAAAATACCTGTTGACCTGGTTAAGACCATACAGAATTGAATGGGGAAAGAAGGGATTATAAACTATTAGTTCTAATACGTGCTGCGTATTAAAATTGCCTTTATAAGTTTTCATATAAATCTCGTAACCGAACAAAGAATACAACAGGTAGCGTAAGTTTCGGGCTTCTTCAGCTTGCTTTAGCTCTGAATACATTACGCTTAATTTAATTCTTAATACATCGGCACTTATTATGGAACGCTCTAAAAATTTTCCGATATGCAGATAAGTATAACCTTCATCCCGGGTCATTGTATTTTTAACGGTGCCTGTAAATAATAATCCATTCCTTATTAATACGTCAATAGCGGTAACCGGATCACCAGTCCTTACCTGGTTTTCAAATTCACGATCGCGAATGAAATGATAATAGTTGTTAAGGGTTTGCCATACTTCTTTGGGTATATGATCTTGTATAGCACGGGCATTTTCTCTTGCCTGCCGTATATTGTTATAGGCCGATGATATATTTTCTCTTCCCAATATCAGGTGTTCAAATACTTTTGTAGTATCCCATTCCACCTCTTTAAGTTCTTCTGTTGTAAGTTCGGGTGCATAAGTATTTAACAAAGGTCTCCAGCTAAAATCTTTTATTACGTCCTGAGACGAAATATAAGTTGTTCGCAACACCTGTAACATGCCACTTGTCCTTTCAACGTAACGTGCCATCCAGTAAATAGTATCTGCAACTCTGCTAAGCATATACCCCAAACCCCAAAGGGGCTTTATTTAGTTTATGTTATAAATATTATTTGTCTCTCTCCTCCCTTTAGGGCCGGTGCTTCGGCTTCTGTTATGCCAGCACCCACGTATCTTTACTACCTCCTCCCTGCGAAGAATTTACCACCAACGAACCTTCACGCAAGGCAACCCGTGTTAATCCTCCCGGTACAATATCAATTCCGTCTGGTCCGTATAAAGCATAAGGGCGAAGATCGACACGGCGGGGTTGTAATACGCCATTAAT
>MWYU01000553.1 GCA_002050375.1 Chitinophagales bacterium 62-2 | reverse complement strand
GTATATAAGGTCGTATCGCTATTAAGAAAATATAAGCAGGTATTTTTAAGAAGGCCGTCATCAATTGATATTGGTGAGGGCCTTCCGTTTATCAAGGTAATCGATGCATTGTTTTTTGTCGTCGCTCTGTTCATCGATGCTGTATAAAAACTATCAAACCTGAGATGAGGATGGTGTAGAATTAATTCTTTTTTTCTACCTTAAACTCCCATTCTCCTGGTAATAATAAAGAATTGCTGCAATACCAATAACCGCCAGAATGATTGCATAAACCCACCAGTAATCTTTTCGAACGTGTACGGTTTCCTGTTCGTCCTGTAATGCTTCACGCATTTGAGATGAGGTTCGCTGCGTCTCTCCTACCCTTATTTCGTAACCGGCTTTTTCCCTTACTACAGGTTCTGCAACAGCAGGGTCAAAATAATTGGCGAGAACATTTGCGCTTTCGAATATTAGCTCTCCTTCGGCCGTCTTTCTTAGCGAACCAATGCCCGGCAATTCAACTGGTTTTTCAGAATGCAGATCTTGATGTAAGCGTTGGGAAAATTTATCGAAATGGTGGATTGCTGATGCTTCGTCAATACCATTTTCTTTTGCCAGAAATGCAGAAAAACCTTGATCGTTTGTAGCTTTTTGAGGGTTAAAATCAATATTTAAAAAAGGCGGCAAAATAACCTTGTTTGCAACATCGAGCGTTGCAGGTTTGCGAACGATATAAAAAAGGCCAACTCCGGGAAGAGCGACCTGCTTATTGATAATAAGATATTTGTATAAAAGAGGAACCATGCTTATTTACCCGGTTGGGAGAACGAATATACAATTCCTCCTAAAAAATTAAACCCTAACACCTGGTATTGATTCCAGCGTTCGTAGCGGTTGTTCATTATATTATTGAACTGAAGCCAAAGATTTAGTTTCGGCATAACAGTAAATTCAACACCGGCGTTTAAATCGAAGGCAGGATTTGACTTACCGCTTTTGCCTGATTTAAACCTGTAGCGGGGACCATCCCAAAAAAACAAGTCTGATTTAAATTGCAGATCTTTTAATACCTGCCAACGTAATGCTCCTGTAAATTCCAGCGGCAGTAATCCCCATGCTTTTTGATTTTGCTCAAGCCCGCTGTATTGATTGATGGTAGCGCCGGCAAGAAAGCTGAATTTTTCCTGCACGGTATAGCCTATTTCTCCATGCAGCCGCAGATCATTCATTTTTGGGTCGTACAATACTTTGAAAGTCTTACCATCTAAACTGTCGTTAACAAATAATGCAGGAGATAAAAATTTAAGGACAGAAATTTTTGCATTATACGTAAAATGGTTTCCCGCAGATCCTTTAAATCCTACATATTGCTCTTTAATCCGTGTATTTTCTAAACGATCAGGTTGTTGTATCCAGGGGTTGAAAGCTGCCAGCGACTGATAGGTATTCTTTTGATAGTATCCAATCCAGCCGGCCTGCAGAACAAATTTTTCCTCGTTCAATTTTGCAACAGCAGTAAAGTTTGGAAGCATAGAAAATACCTGGTTGCTCCACGTTGGGGTAAGTCCCGCATTTAAAACAAAGTTTGGAGACTTTAATAGTACTGCAGGAGTTATATAATAGAGATTGTTCTTTATCGTTTGTCCCTTAGCATTTTTAAAAGTAGTAATGTCGGCAGTAAAACCGAGGTTAAAGCCAAAGGCTCTGCCGAAAGTTTTTGTTAGCGGAGCATCTAACCTGATACTTGTTTCACTGCCTTTTCTGTTATCGCCGAAAAAATTGAGTGTTGCAGTAGGGTCGTAACTAATCCCATAACTGTTGGCTTCTTTGTTTCTTATACCAATCATTGCATTCACATTGGTTAATCGCTGAAGAAGCTGGTCTTTTGAAAACTTTAAAGTATCGGGCCGGTAGCCATAAAAATATTGCGTACTGTTGTCAAATCCTACCTTTCCACGCACTTCTGCATTGCCCTGTGTATTGAATACACCACTTAGATCTACATTGGAATGACCATACTTTTGAAATGGAAGTCTTCCTTTTTGAGAAATATGCCTTGTATGAACGTTTATAACGGAAGTCTGGCCATCGCCAAACGAAAATCCAGCCTCTGCATAAGGGGTGCTGTAATTACCTAAACCGAGTTTTATATAATTACTATTTACCCAGTTAATAGCTGTATCGATAGAAAGCGCCAATGGTTTTAATGAAGCCGGCTGGTAAGTGAAAAACAGGTTTTGCGCGGGTACATTATAAATAAGCCTTGGTCTTGAACTATCAGCCGGCAATGTAGCGGCGCTAAAGTTTATTTTAGAGGCAGGCTTAATTGTAGGCTTGTATGAGGATGTAATGGTAACTGTCTTTTTTGTTGTGTCTGTATTAGTTCTTTGTTGTGCATTTACAGACAATCCAACGGCGATAAGGATGTTTATTAAAACAAATTTTTTCATAATGAGGATTAGGCGATTACTGTTGAACAACTTTACTGTTACGGTTTTTTTCATCAACTACAGTCTTTAGCTTCGCTTGTGCTTCTTCTTTCAATTCGGGTATCGAAGCATTTTCCACTACGCTTTTAAGTGTGGCTTCGGCATTGAAATAATCTTTCTGCTTTAAATAAATTTCTCCTAAAAGAATATAGGCTTTTGTAGTCCAGTACTCATAGGAGCCTGCTTTGTTCACTACTTCAAATGCTGCTTTTTCAGCGTCGGGTAATTTATTTTGCTGCACAAGAATGGCTGCTACCTGGTAGCGTGCTTCCGCGCCAAATTCTGATTTGCCTAAGTTTATAACTGTGCGGTAAGTGGCTGAGGCAATATCGAGGTTATTTTCTGCATGATAATTTTTCGCAATCACCATATTAGCCATCATTTTATCATCGGTGGCTACTCCTTTTTGCGTTAAAAGTTCCTGTGCATTAGGCGCCGCTTCTTTCCATTTATTTAAACGGTATTGCGAACGCAATAATCCCCGCATTGCTTCCAATTGAATATCGGGTTGAGTAGCAATTGATTTCAACTGTGTGAAATACTCCTCTGCCTCTGCATAATTTTTCAACTCGAAAAAGTTGAGGCGTGCCGCCTGTAATACGCTTTGCTGGGCATATTTATTGGGAGCTTTGGAAGCTACATAAGTGTATCCTTTAAGCGCATTAGGATAATCCTTCCTGGTGTTGTAAATTTCTGCCGTGCGGTAGCTTGCATCTATTGCATAACGACCATCAGGAAACTTGTTGAGGTAATTAAGATAGCCTGTTAAGGCATTTTGCATATCGTTATTGTTGTAACGAATATCAGCCGACGCAAACGTTAGGGAATCTTCTTCAGTATAACTAACGTTCTTGCCACTCTGCTTCATAAAAGCTACATACTCATCTGCCTTTTGATTTTCAACAAAAATGTTACGCACATATTCAACTGCATCGTCACTTTCGGCAGAGTTAGGGTAGGTAGAGATTAATGTTTTAAAAGCAGTCAATGCATCGGTATTATTATCTAAGTTGAAATAAGCAACACCTAACTTTAAATAAGCCTGAGGATGAAGCGCCGAGGCGTTTGTATTTTTAATTAGCTTATTTAATGGGGGAAGAGCTGCACGGTAATTTTCTTCAGCAATGTAGGTGTTTGCAATTTCGAGATTGGCATCAGGAACTAAGGAAGAAGTTGGATAACGCTGCTCAAGATTTTGCAACAGGCCGATCTTTTCCGGTGTACGATTACCAGCTCCTGAAATGATGGCTGTTTGATAAAGCGCATAATCAGCAGAAGGAAGATTATTATTCATCACCGAACGGTACATGCTTTGCGCCTGGCTGAAATTACGGTTCATAAAATAAGCATCAGCACTTCTTATATATGCATCCTGCTGTACCGATGTTGAATTAGCACTAATACCTTTTGTTACCTGTTCGAAGTTGGCCAATGCCTGCGGGTAATTTTCCTTCATCAAATAAGCATGACCTAAATTATATCGTGCATTCGCTACATTAACCTCAGCATTTGATGCAGGGTTCTTAAGGTAATTAGTAAAATACTCAATAGCTGCATCTGCATTTTTCAATCTATATGCAATTTCTCCTTTCCAGAAGTAAGCGTAAGGAAGTTCTGCAGTATTATAAGGGGCTTTTATAACATCATTTAATAGAGCATCTGCTTTTGTAAGTTGTTGCTCGTTTATCAACTCAACGGCCCTGCCATATAAAATCTTAGGATAAACCCTTGTAACACTTTCGCTTTTAGGACTTAAACTTTCGTACAGCGTAAGCGCATCGAGGTAGTTATTAGTGTTTGCAAGAAGCCCTACCAGCAATTCTTTTGCTTCGGGTGTGTACGTAGAATTTGGGTAGTCTTTCAGAAAGTTTTGAAATTCGCTGAGAGCAATATCCTGGTAGCCTAACTCATAAGAAAGCTTTGCATAGTTAAAACGTGAAATTTGTTTTTGAAGCAGGTTGCTGCTGTTGGAAGCACAAAACAAAAACGCACTTCTTGCATTTACTTTTTGCCCTGTTTTTAAATAAGAGTCCGCAAGCAGGTACATACTATTTTGTGCCAGCGAATCTTCCTTTCCGCCTAACTCTTTAAATCCCGCAATAGCTTTATTAATCTGATTGGTTTGATAATAAGTGTACGAAATTTCATACAGATCTTCACGCCTTATATTTTCTGTCTTGTTCACATATTCTTCAAGGTAAGGCAGGGCTTTGGAGTAATTCTTTTTTTCAAAATAGGCATGACCAATTAACTGCTTCAACGGCAAATCATAATATTGCCCGCCCTTGTTCAGCTTGTCTTCACCATAGGCAATGGCCTTGTCCTTATCACCACTGAAATATAATATCTCAGTTATATAATAAGGAACAACTTTTTGATATGTTGGCAGGTCTTCTACTTTTCTAAACGTCTCCAGGGCGAGTTTATAATCTTTCTCATAAAAAGCAATAAAGCCAAGGTAATAGTTAGCATCGAGGTAATTAGGATCAGTAGATATTTGCCTGATGGAATTAAATAAAGGTTTCGCTTTATCAAACTGTTGCATTGTGAAGTAACCATACGCCTGGTGAAACTTCATGTCGGCAATTTCACGGTTACTTAAGTTATCAATGCCCGCCTTTTCATAAAGTTCAAGAGCATTCACAAACTTTTGCTGGCGGTAATAATATTCAGCCAACTGGTAGCTCATCATCTGTATTCGCGGAGTGTTATGCTCAAGATCAATAAATTCTCGTGCAACATTTTCAAAGGCCGATTGATTTAATTTTAAACCACACACGATTGAGTAATATCTTGCTTCGAGCTGGGTGCTTACAGGCAATTTGCTATTAGGAGATGTAAGCAGCGATATGTTTTTGAATAAAGGATAAGCAAGGCTGAACTGTTCTTTCTGATATAATTCTTTCGCTAATTTAAAATCAGCATCCGGATCAATGTTCGCCTGCGTTGCCTGGGCAAAAGAGCTATTTTGCAACAAGAGATATAAGGCAGTAGCCCAAAATAATTTTTTGAGAATGGGGATCATAGTCGGATTATAAGGATGAA
>MWYU01000197.1 GCA_002050375.1 Chitinophagales bacterium 62-2 | reverse complement strand
GGGCGTTATTTGAACCGGTAGAACTTGAATCTATCAGGTTAGGAAGATATACCGACTACCAGGACCTGATGGTAAGAAATGGTATCCAAACCAGTCACCAGCTTGGTGTATCGGGCGGTAACGAAACCACTAAATACGGGATGTCGCTTGGTTACTTTAAAGACGAAGGTATTGTTCCCATCCAGGACTTTACCCGTTATACTTTACGGATTAACCTTGATCAGCAATTAGGAAAAAGGGTGAAAGTGGGTGCTTCTATTTTAGGATCGCATAGTATCAGGAATGGGTTTAACCTTAATCCCTTTGATGATGTATTAGCTGAAAATCCTTTAGGCGTGCCTTACGATTCTCTTGGTAATCTCATCTTTTTGCCCACAACGGATGGACAGCGTACCAACCCGTTAAATGAATTGGTTAAGGGCGCATATTTAGATGAAAATAAGAGATTTAGACTTTTCACTTCTTTGTATGGAGAAGTGGAAATAACAAGAGGATTAAAATATCGTTTGAATTTTGGTCCTGACCTGATACAAAGCAGGGAGGGCAGATTTAATGGTAGCCTTACACAAGACAGAAAAGGAGGCGATCCCACTGCATCTGCATCTGAAAATTTTGTAAGCTCCTATACGCTTGAAAATATCTTAACTTACAATAAAACCCTTCGAAATGTTCATTCACTAAATTTTACCGGCTTATATAGTGTACAAACGCGGAGCCTTGATAGTTCAAATTCTTCGGTTCAGGGAGTACCTATTGCAGATATGGGTTTTAGTAATTTGGGTGCAGCGCCTATTATTAATAGCGTTGGTAGCCGGTATGAAAAATGGTCTATTCTATCTTATATGGCGCGGCTGAATTATGTATATGATGGAAGATACCTTTTAACCCTTACCGGTCGTGCGGATGGTTCTTCCCGTTTTGCTCCCGGACAAAAATGGGGCTTTTTCCCTTCTGTTGCTGTAGGCTGGAATATTAGTAATGAAAGCTTTATGCAAAACAGCCGCGTTTTCGACCTGCTTAAACTTAGAGCCAGTTACGGACAGACAGGTAACACCGGTATTAATCCCTACGTAACATTAGGTGGTTTAACCCGTACGACTTATGCATTCGGAAGCAACGGCGCATACGGTTACCGACCCGGCACAATTCCCAACTCAAATCTTAAGTGGGAAACAACAGCCTCTGCTAACATCGGTTTAGACTTTGGGTTATTCCGCAGCCGCGTTACCGGTTCTCTCGAATGGTACCAGCAAAACACACATGATTTGCTACTGCAAAGGCAATTGCCTATCACCAGTGGCTTTACAAGTATTTTGGAGAATATCGGTGCTACCAGAAATACCGGTTATGAACTTACCATTTCATCGTCTAATATCTTAAATAAATCAAATGGCTTTACCTGGTCAACCGATTTAAACCTTGCACATAATAAGGAAGAAATTGTTGAACTCTATGGTGGAAAGAAAGACGATGTAGGAAATTCGTGGTTTATCGGTCGGCCAATAAGAGTGATTTATGACTATGAAAAAATAGGTATCTGGCAATTGGGCGACAAGGATATGGCTGCGACTTTTAGCCAAAAACCAGGACAGATCAGGATTAAGGATCAGAACGATGATGGTAAGATCAATGCTGCTGACAGGGTTATTCTGGGATCGGACGTTCCTAAGTTATCCGGCGGCCTTACAAACAGGTTCACTTATAAAGGGTTTGACCTTGCCGTTTTTATTTTTGCACGTTTTGGCAGCACTATCACCAGCGGTTTTCACGACGGAGGATGGATGCAGTTGCAGGGGCGTTATAACAATCTCAAAGTAGATTATTGGACAGAATCAAATCCTACAAACAGGTATCCACGCCCTGATGAGAATTCTGAAAGGCCTATTTACAGTTCAACTATGCGGTACTTTGACGGATCATTTGTAAAGCTTAGAAACGTTAACCTTGGTTATAATTTACCTGAGGCAGCAATACAAAAACTGCGTTTTCAAAGTTTGCGGTTGTATCTGTCTGCGCAACAACCACTAATCTTTGCACCATACCGACGTAATGAAAAAGGGATTGATCCGGAGTACCCAACAGCAAATACTCCTGCCACCACCATGTATTCCTTCGGTATAAATGCAAAATTTTAAATTGAAAAACATCTTATAATGAAAAAGTTATTATTCTTTAGTTCGGCCCTTATCATACTGCTTTCTTCATGTAATAAAATGCTCGAAGAAGATGTGAGGTCTCAGGCGGTGTACAATTACCTGCTTACGGCTAACGGCTTCGAAGATTTGGTGAAAGGCTCTTATTCTTCGTTAAAGAATTTTTATGGCCAGGAAAGAGGAATGACCTTAACCGTATTTGGGACAGATACTTACACATTCGGCGCTGACGGTGGTTATAAGTATGTGAACCAGTATACGCCGCAATTGGATGGAAGGGTATCTATTATCCGCGAAATTTGGAACGAGGCTTATGTTTCCATTAATACCTCCAATATTGCTATTGATACTGCCGCCTCGGTAAAAGGATTGTCCGAAAAAACAAAGACTACCCGCATAGCTGAAGCAAAATTTCTTAGGGCTCAAAACTTTTTTATATTGGCTCAAATGTTTGGGCCTATACCTCTGCCATTAAAGGGAAACACCAGTGTGGTAACAGAGGCAACGCGTGAACCGCTTAATAAAGTGTACGCTGCTATTATATCTGACCTCGAATCTGCTGCGGCAAACCTTGAGATGGCACCTTCGGACTACGGTCGCGCTTCAAAGCCTGCTGCTGAGCATTTACTGGCAAGAGTATACCTGACAAAAGCTACCTCTTCGGCTAAAGAAGCTACTGATTATGCTAAAGCATTAGAGTACGCAAAAAAAGTGATGACAGGTTATAGCTTCAAACTGCTTCCTGATTTTGCAAAAGTATTCGAACAGGGAAGCGGCGAAAGAAATGACGAAGTAATATGGGCTGTTCAAAACACAAACGACCCAAGAACCAACGGTGAAGGTAACAGGGCACACCTTTATTTTTTAATGGAATATGATGTTTTACCCGGTATGCAGCGTGATGTTGAAAACGGACGGCCTTTTAAACGTTTCAGGCCCACTAATTTTACCCTCGATTCTCTGTTCAGGGACAGGGCAAATGATGCGCGGTACGAAAAAAGCTTCAAGCATGTTTTTTATTCCAATAATGCGTTAACCATTCCAAAATGGACAGCAAGCGATGCTCCAAACCAAAGCCTGGTAGGGAAGCCTAAGTTTGCGGTTGGTGATACTTCTATTTATTTACCCGGATTTGAGGTTTCCGCCGATTTTATTAAAAGCAAACCTTATGCAGTGTATCCTCCCAGCAAATACACTGCTAAAGTTTATCCTACACTTTCAAAGTTTTTAGATCCGCTAAGGCCGGACAGAACTTATGAGCAAGGCTCACGTGATTTTCTTGCCTTCCGTTTAGCAGAAACATACCTGATTGCAGCAGAAGCAGCCATGTATACGGGTGATTTAACAGCGGCAGCAAATTATCTTAATGCGGTTCGCTTACGTGCTGCCCGTACGGGAAGTGATGCAGCTCAAAATGCAGCTTATAAAGCCGCTATGACCATTTCGCCTGACAGAGTTAATATTGACTTTATTCTTGATGAAAGAGGCCGTGAATTATTAGGCGAACAATTCCGGTGGTTTGACCTGGTTCGTACCGGCAAGCTAATAGAAAGAGTAAAGAAATGGAACCCTGATGCGCAGGCCATTAAAGATTATCATGTACTGAGGCCAATTCCACAAGACCAGATTGACAGGACTACAAACACTTTCGCCCAAAATCAAGGGTATTAGCAGTTGCTTAAATCACGCAAAAAGAGAGGCGGTCAGCGGCCTCTCTTTTTGTTTGATTATTAGATGACTTCCTGTAGATGACTTCCTGAAACGTTTAGAAATTACTGCGTGCCTTATTTAAGCTTAGCAAAATTTGCAGCTTGCTTATCCATCTGTTCCTTAGTTAGAGTACTGCCTGAATGAACAATTATTCTATAACGCATGGTAGTAGATTGTTGTGGCTGCAGGGTGAAATTTAGTTTCTCTGCCCCTTTGCTGAATACTTCTCTTCCTAAAGGATTAAGTGCAAACAAACCATATCCTCTTGCATGCCAGTAAGTAGGATAACCAACATTAGAAGGATGATCTACCATACCAATTGTAATATCCTTGCCCTGTTTTTGCCCTGTAAGAATACACCATTTGCCTTTTGTGCTCCATACATCATCCCCTTTCACTCCATCACTATTTATATACATTCCCGTAACATCTGCAGTGCCTGATGGCGGCACTTTAGTTTCAATTCCCTTATCATCAACAAATACTGCAGGCTCTTTAGAAGGCATCTCTAATTCGCGTGAAACTCTTATGGCCAGCATGCCGTCTTTCACGTCTTTAAAAACAACGGGAATGTCGTTAGCGGTTAAAGCGGTTTTGCGGTCAATTATGAAATCATTGCCTTTTATTGTAAAGTAAAAAGTGGTTTGCTCGTTCAATAAAACCTTATTGTCAGAGCGTGTCCATATTGTTGCTACAGTAAGGGAAGCATTATCGCCACCGGCATTTTTGCTTATAACTTTTTGATGTTTGATCGTTCCGTACTGACTTCTTTTGTTTAAAGCTATTGCTGTTGAATTGTTCCAGAAGTCGAGGCCGTTAACCGATTCGTAGTTCAACCAAATTCCATTATGATGCGGATGATCCGTTCTTTCTCCGGCTACAGACTGAATAGGATAGCCACGAGTCACCGTAATGCCATCAACTGTGGTAACCGGAAAAAGAATAGGCTTTCTTATTGAATCATAATAACAGTAGGCGGTTAACAGCTTGTTGTTATACATAACATCCACCTGCTTTTTTTCAGGTTTTTCAACCAATCTGAACCCGGTTGTTTTTTGAGCAACAGCCACAAACGATACTAATACCAATACTAATACCGTCGATACTTTATACATCATTAAACTGAGTATTTAAAAGGTTTGCCTCCAGCCATCACTTCCTGTGTCTTCTCATCGAAGGTTACTTTTTGCCCGCTAAGCACAGCAGCATTTGTCATGATGGTTGCAATAGAATGACTGTAGCCGGCTTCAACAGGAGCATTAGGTGTTTTACGGCTGCGGACACATTCCATCCAGTTACGAACGTGATTTGAAGTAAGTTTATCTCCCCCGGTATTTGCAGAGGCAATCACTTGCTCTACTTCAGATAAACTCATGGCTGGCAACAAGTTTGGTTGCATCTTCATTTCATCTGCAAACTTTTTTGATAAACCACCTTCAGGAGAAACTTTATTGGTGTTAAGGTTTAAGGAACCGCCATTGGAATAATAAATTTCTGCCGGTTTTTCGTCTCCGTTATGCATGCGTGAGCCAAAAGTTACCTGGAAACCATTGGATGGATCATTAGCAGGACCATAATCAAATACTGCGGAAATAGTATCCCAGTTTCTTCTTCCATCTTTCCAGGCATAAATACCCCCGTTAGCAACCACACTACGAGGATGTTGAAGACTACTAAACC
>MWYU01000478.1 GCA_002050375.1 Chitinophagales bacterium 62-2 | reverse complement strand
CCCAGTCCGCTGATGCTTGCTTTTACAACTCTTATATCAGCTAACTGCACCCTGTGTAATGCCTTGTACTTCTAAGGAAATTTCTTAAATCAAAATGGCGATGCTTCATCCAACCCATCATCAAATTCACCATTATTCATTTTACTGCCTTTTTGAATAAACAATCTCGCATTATCACCACCTGCTCCGCCTGCCGCACCGCCTCCTGATGGGGGCAATGGCTTCCAGTTTCCTCCACCCGAAGGAGCATTTCCGGCCGGCCCATCACCCTCTTCCTCTACAAATTTCTGAATATGCAAGAGCGCTCTGAGCTTAATCGTTTCAAGGCTGCCGTTTCGGTGTTTTGCAATTCTAACATGTGTTTCTCCACGATTACTTTCACCCAGTTCGTTGGTAGTGATTTCGTAGTATTCCGGCCGGTAAAGAAACATAACCATATCAGAGTCCTGCTCAATCGCTCCAGATTCGCGCAGGTCGCTTAACTGTGGCATTTTGCTTTCCTTACGGCTTTCAACCGCACGACTCAACTGACTAAGTGCAATAATAGGAACACTTAGTTCTTTTGCAAGCCCTTTTAAATCCCGTGAAATACGGCTTATTTCCTGTTCGCGGTTTGAGTTACGCTCGCCGCTTCCGCTCATTAATTGCAGGTAGTCAATAATAATTAAACCCACCTTATGCTTGTTTACAAGCCTGCGCGCCTTTGCCCTGAATTCGAAAATGTTAAGGCCTGCAGTATCATCAATAAAAATGGGCGCTTCGCTAAGCCGTGTTACGCCTTTACTATACAACTGCTGCATTTCATAATCTTCCAGTTTACCACGACTTATTTTCTCAAGTAGAATTCCGCTTTCGGCACTTAAAACCCGCTGCACCAACTGCCCAGCACTCATCTCGAGGCTAAAAAAAGCAACCCCTGTTGGCTTGGTAGGATGTAAAGCTGCACTTCTCGCAAGGTTTAGTGCAAAGGCAGTTTTACCAACAGAAGGACGTGCGGCGAGAATAATAAGATCAGTAGGTTGCCAGCCATAAGTTACTCTGTCTAAAGAAGGAAAGCCTGTAGGCACGCCGGAAATATCTTCCTGCTTATTTCGCAAATCATCAATTCGCTGAATTGTTTTTACGAGCACTGTTCCAATATCATCAAAATTCTTTTTAAGATAATTATTGGTGATGTTGAACATCTTGCTTTCGCTTTCATCTAAAAGGTCAAATACATCAGTACTGTCTTCGTATGCGTCACCAATAATTTCTCCGCTAATTCGAATCAGTTCCCTTTGAATAAATTTTTGAAGTATAATTCGTGCATGGGCTTCGATATTTGCTGTTGAAACTACTGAATTCGTAAGTTTTGTAATAGAATAAGGGCCGCCGACCATGTCAAGTTCTTCCCGGGTTTTCAATTCTTCCACAACGGTAAGAATATCGATCGGTAAACTTTTTTGTGCAAGCGATTGAAATGCTTTGAATATTTTTTGATGAGCATCTACATAAAAACATTCGGGTTTTAGTATTTCAACAACATTATCAAATGCACTTTTTTCAAGCATGACGGCTCCCAGAACTGCCTCTTCCAATTCCTTTGCCTGTGGAGGCACCTTGCCGTAAACCATCGTACTAACGTCTATTGACGGTTTTCTACGATTTTTCCGGTCTTTATTTAAGTTTGTTAGATCCATTTCTTTCAGAATATTGAAGTGAGTAAGTTTATCCGTTCCTGCCGGTAATTCGTCTTTTATTTTTCCCCACAATTTCTGAAAATCTTAAAACCGGAAGTCAGGATGGCGAATATAGAATTAGAAAAATGGACAAAAGGACTTCTGAGTAAGTTATATTTATTCTATTTCATTTCACTCTTTTGTTAACACGAATAAGTGGTTTGTTAACAATAATTGAATAGTTGTTACAATTTTGAAAAGTTGTGCGCTTCATTTTCTTTTATTACCCACAATTTTTGTGAACAAAGATTTTTGGGAAATAACTTGTCTGGAACAAAAAACAAAGTTAGTTGTTGAAGGGGAAAAAATTCCTCAAAATGGGGAAATAATATTATTGATTTTTATTCTAAAGCTTTGTCAGAGCGATTCTTACTGCTGTTTTAAAGCGTAGATTTCCTTGAAATTCGCATATAATAATTCCGAATTATCGGGTTGCCTTATTTCTTCCTAACCTGCCTCTCACCAATTATATTTGCACATACGCAAAAATGCAAAATGACAATTAGTTACAATTGGTTAAGTGATTATTTACCGGATATTATAGCACCTGAAAAGCTTTCTACCATTCTTACTTCTATAGGTTTAGAAGTAGAAAGCCTGGAAAGATTTGAAAGTATTAAGGGTCTTTTACAAGGTGTGATTATAGGCGAAGTGATAGAATGTTTTCCACACCCCAATGCAGACAAACTTAAGCTTACGAAAGTAAATATTGGAGATGCCGTCCCCTTAAAAATAGTATGTGGTGCTCCTAATGTAGCAACCGGCCAAAAAGTTTTAGTAGCTACCATTGGCACAACCATATACCCTACTATAGGAGAACCTTTAACAATGAAAGCCGCCAAAATACGCGGCGAAGAAAGCCAGGGAATGATTTGCGCTGAAGATGAGATCGGGTTAGGAAATAGTCACGAAGGCATTTTAGTTTTACCCGCAGACGTAACTGTTGGGACGCCTGCTTCCAGCTACTTTAAACCTTACACGGATTGGGTTTATGAAATTGGCTTAACGCCTAACCGGATGGATGCCATGAGTCATTTTGGGGTTGCCAAAGATGTTTGCGCTTATCTATCCCATCATAATAATAGTAAGGCAAATCCCATAAGTCCCTTTAATACAAACTTTACGATTGACAATAATTTTTTGCCTATAAAAGTAATCATCGAAAATACAGATGCCTGCCAGCGTTATGCAGGAGTTAGCCTTACAAATGTTACAGTAAAAGAAAGCCCGGAATGGCTAAAGAACAAATTGACCTCTATCGGCCAGCGGCCCATTAATAATATTGTAGACATTACCAATTTTATCTTACATGAAACCGGTCAGCCACTACACGCTTTCAATGCGGATGCAATTTCCGGAAATACTATAATTGTAAAAAACGTAAACCAAAATGATGTTTTCGTAACGCTGGATGGCAAGGAGCGAAAGCTTGACGGCACTGATTTGATGATTTGTAATACTCAGGAAGGAATGTGTATTGCCGGAGTTTCCGGAGGTTTAGAAAGCGGCGTAAAAGAGGGAACAAAAAACATCTTTTTAGAAAGTGCATGGTTTAGCCCCGCAAGCATACGCAAAACATCCTTCAGGCACGGGCTACGAACAGAAGCTGCCGCAAGATTTGAAAAAGGCGTCGATATTTCGAATGTAGTAAACGTGTTGCAACGTGCAGCAGTGCTTATTAAAGAAGTATCCGGAGGCGAAATCTCTTCTGGGATAATTGATGTTTATCCAAACCCAAAAGAAAAAACGCCGGTCGTTCTCAAATATAATTACCTAAAAAAGCTGAGTGGCAAATGGTATGATCCCGAAGCAATTAATAGAATTTTAACCAGCCTTGGTTTCGAAATCATTAACCAGGGAACCGGTGAAATTACAGTAGCAGTTCCTTTTAGTAAACCTGATATATCGTTACCTGCTGACATAGTTGAAGAAATACTGCGCATAGATGGTTTGGATAATGTAGAATTTCCCGGCAGTATGACTGTTACGCCTTCTGCTGATGAAAACGTTTTAAAAGAAACTCTAAGAGAAAAAATTGCAGGGTATTTAACCGGACAAGGGTTAAACGAAATTGTTACCAATTCAATAACCAACAGCCAATACTATAATGAGGATGAGTTAAGAGGCAGTGTAAAGATGATTAATAATCTAAGTGCAGAGTTAGATGTTATGAGGCCTTCAATGATAGAAACAGGGCTGGAAATCATCTCTTACAATATTAACCGGAAAAATAGAGACCTGCAATTGTTCGAATTTGGTAAAACATATCGCATAAGCGGTCTTGAAAACTACGAAGAGAATGAACACTTATCTTTTTATATAACAGGACGAACTTCCCGCGACTCCTGGAAATCTAAAAGTGCTGACAATGATTTTTACAGGGCAAAAGGTTTGGCAAAAGCCATATTGCAATTGTGTGGATCAGAGCTTCCTGCTCCTGCTCCCATGCAGCAGAATATCTCTTTAACTGGCTTAACAGCTTCCGTTGCAAATAAAAGACTGGTGACCATTGCTGAACTTTCATCGGATAAATTAAAAGCTTTCGATATTAAGCAACCTGTTTTTTTTGTAGATATTGATTGGTTGTTTGTAGTACAATTAGCGGCAGGTAAAACGATCACTTACAAAGAAGTTTCAAAATTTCCACCGGTACAACGTGATCTTGCTTTGGTAGTCAATAAAAATATTACCTTCAACACTGTTGAGAACACGATACAAAAACTACGATTGAATAAACTGCAGGAAGTGCAATTATTCGATATTTTTGAAAGTGAAAAATTGGGAGCCGATAAAAAATCAATGGCAATCAGCTTCACTTTTATGGATGAGGAGAAAACGCTTACGGATAAAGAAATTGACAACATGATCAATAGAATTGTTGAAAGTTTCGAAAATGAGTTAAGTGCTGATATAAGAAAGTAATTACCTTAATACCTGATAATGGAAGGCATGGAGCAACAACTGCAGCGGGTGGAAGAAAAAATTCAGCAGGTACTGAAGCAATACACTTTTGCACAAAAAGAAATACAACGTTTACAAAAAGAAAATAGTCGTTTGCAGGAAGAGTTACAAAATAAAATTGAGCATGCAAACACACTTCAGCAAAAAGCTGAGTTACTAAAAGTGAACACGCTTAATTTAGACGACACCTCAAAAAAAGATCTGGAAAAAAGAATTAATAGTTACCTCAAAGAAATTGATAAGTGTCTTTCACTTTTAAATACCTAATCCTACTATGTCACAACTGATACCTGTAAATATTACAGTCGCTGATAGAAGCTTCCGTTTGAGAATTGAGCCTGAAGACGAAGAAATAGTGAGGAAAACAATCAAGACCATCAACGAGAAAATAACAGAATACAAAACAAATTTTGTTGGAAAGGATATGCAGGACTATGTATCAATGGTACTGCTTTGGTTTGCTACTGAACAACAAAAACCTACTCCCGGACAAACTTTGCAAACAGAAAGCTTAGAAAAACTCAACCGGATTGAAGAAATGCTGGATAAGGTTTTACAGTAATAAGCTTCCCAAAATAGTATGTCCCAGGTACTCCAGCCATAAGTTGTAGTTAAAGGAATAGTGCTACGGCCTTTAACATTGCGGGCTTTTCCCCAACCTCTTTTCTCATGTATAATATTTATCTTCGCTCTCTTACAAATCTTTGTGACAAATTAAGTAAGAGTTAATAAAACATTTTGAACATAAAAAAATGAAAGAATGATAAAAGGAGTAAAAAATGTAATCAAGCTAACAAATAAAAAGAAGTAGACTTTCTGATCTCTCTTTGAAAGCTTATTCATTATATGATCGAATTGTTTTTAAGGGATTGCAG
>MWYU01000436.1 GCA_002050375.1 Chitinophagales bacterium 62-2 | reverse complement strand
ATCCATACGTTCCCATATCCCTCTAAGGCTATACAGGGAAATACAAAAATCATTTCTTTATTTCCTTCGTTTGCAAGAGAAAATAGTGTTGTATAATCAGGCCAAAGGATATATTGGTTCATATCCATAATTAGTTTGGCTGTTGAAGCAGCTTTTGTCCAGTTCTTTGTGTTTAAATAAAACTTTGTAAGTACTCCCAATGCTGCACCCTTTGTTGCTTTTCCTGTTAGAGCTATTGTTGCAGGTAAGTTATTAGCTGCATCAAGAAGATCTTGTTCAATAAAATTCTTCAATTCATTTTCCTCTGCCCGTGGTAATGTAAAATCTTCATTAGAACTGGTAAAGGCATTTTTAATTAATGGAACAGTACCAAACCAACTATATAAGAAACTATATGAAAGACCACGTATAAATTTTGCTTCCGCTGTAAACTGTGCTTTTTCAGCCGTTGTTAATTCTTTGTTTGCATCCACTACTGCAAGCAAATTATTTGCATCTCTAATCGCTAAATAATTCCTGGTCCAACTGTTTATAAAAAAGGCATTATCTACCTGCCACGAAAAAACTTGTAGCGGTTGCACACTTACGTTTAAAAAACCTCTGAAATTTACCAGAACATCCGTTGTCGCTTCTTCTGCATATATTCGGTTTGCCCCATCATCAGCTACCCATTGGCTATACCCATATGCAGAATTCAAAAGTGATACTGCACCTTTTTTTGTTTCAAGAAAGGTGGTTGAAAGTTCAGAAGCAGGTTGTATGTCCAATACCTTTTTACAACCATTAAGTATTAGAAAGCTTAGAATAACGATTGTGTATTTTATTGAAATTTTTTTCATGGTAAATGTTTTTTAAAAACCAAAATTGCAACCTAATGAAATCGTTCTTGAAGAAGGATATGAGTTTCTATCAAGCCTGATAGTACTGGAACTTGTTGAACTAACATCAGGATCAAAACCCATATAATTGGTAATGGTGGCTAAATTTTGTCCTGATACATATATAGATGCTGTCCTCACAATTTTTCTATTTGCAATGTTGAATTGATAGGATAGTTGTACGTTCCTTAACCTTGCATAAGAGGCATCTGTAACCGTAAAAGAATTAACAGAGCCCCCTTGATACTTCGTAATGTCCACTCCTGAAGGCCATGCATTAGTAGGATTTTGAGGTGTCCAACGATTTAGGACAGGGACAGCCAGGCGGTTTCTGTAGGGATCATTAGGATACAAAGCTTCCACTACAGATGCATTGTATAAAGAAAAGCCTTGTGTACCTTCTATAAATACGCTTAAATCAAAGTTTTTATATGAAAAAGTATTATTAATGCCGTAGGTAAAATCGGGAAAAGCTTTTCCTAAGACCACACGGTCCTTATCATTAATAACCCCATCTGCATTTACATCTCTCCATTTAGGTACCCCAGGGATGGCAGTACCTGCTTGTGCTGATTTAGCAATCTCCTCCGCATTTTGAAAAATTCCATCCGCCTGATAGCCGTAGTAGGAAAATAAAGGCACGCCAGGTGTTGCAATAACAGAAGTGGCATATAAAGTATTTATAATTGATGGAATGGCTCCTAAACTAATCACACTGTTCTTAATAGTCGAAAAATTAACTGACGTGTTCCACTTGAACTTTCGATCAATATTTTTTGAGTTTAGTAAAATCTCGAAACCATTATTTCGGATTTGCCCTACATTTTGAGTAATTGAATTAAAGCCGGTGGACCTTGCTATAGGAAGAGCAAGCAGCAAATCTTTTGTGTTCTTTATAAAATAATCTAAGGTTCCTGAAATTCTGCCTCTTAAAAAAGCAAAATCTAATCCTACATTAAATTGTTCAGTTGTTTCCCATTTCAGATCAGGGTTGGGGATGCGGGTAGGAGATAACCCCGGATTTACAACATTTCCAAAAATTGCATCCCTGGCATTATTATAAGTAGCAAAGGCATTTCCAATGCCTATATCATCGTTACCTATCTGACCCCATCCCACTCTTACTTTAAGATCAGAGAATATATTTGTGCTTTGAATAAATGGCTCTTCTCCCAGTTTCCAGGCAGTAGAAAAAGACGGGAAAAACCCATATTTATTATTAGCTCCAAAATTAGAAGAACCATCTGCACGAAAGGAAGCGGTAAATAGATATTTTCTATTAAAACTGTAATTCACCCTGCCTAAGTATGAAATTAATCTTCTTTTTGTAGTCAGGCTGTTTAAGTCATCAAAATTCGTGTTGCCTAAACTTAAATTATTTGTCGTGGTTAAATCAGAGGTAAAACCTTGAATAGTTCCGTCAAACCTTCTTAAATCAAACTGTTGATAAGTATACCCCGCTACTGCATTAATGTTATGCCTGTTATTCATTACTGTAGTATAAGTTAATAATCCTTCCAATAAATAATTACTTAATTCTCCTGTTGCAATGGTTGCGTTCCCACCTGTTACTCTTCCTCTATTGGTTATAGTGCTTTGATATACATCCCTTCTTGAATTAGTTCTATCAGAGCCAAAACTTAGCCTGGCAGATAGACCAGGAATAATGGTATAGTCACCATAAATGTTACCGAACGTCCTGTTTGTTTCGCCATGCCCTCTAATGCCATTTGCAAGAGCCAAAGGATTATCAAGCGTTACTGATACCAAAACACCACTTTCCGGACGAATATAACCTCCTGCAGAATCAAAAATACCAAACACAGGAGGTACGTTCAACGCTGTATTAATAACATCGGCTTGCTGATTAATGGCACTACCGTTTGTAGGCACTTCATTGTTTTTAATTAATGAACTATTAATATTTATTCCAAATTTAAATTTTGCACTTGCCTTATGTTCCAGGTTTAATCTCCCTTGAAACCTTTGAAAATCTGTATTAAGTATTATACCCTGTTGTTTGTTATAATTAAAGGAAGTAAAAAAGGTGGTTTTATTAGAGCCTCCTGATAGAGAAAGGTTATGATTTTGGGAATAACCTTTTCGATAAAGAACATCCTGCCAATCTGTTCCATTTCCGATTTCCTCGATTTGAGCCGGTGAAAATACCGCTGCAACACCCCTTGCCTTTGCCAACTCATTCATTGCAGTTATATATTGACTTGTATTCAATAACTCCATTTTATGTGCAACCGTTGATACCCCCGAAAGAAAATTATAATCAACATTTAATATCCCTTCTTTACCACGCTTTGTGGTTATAAGAATAACCCCATTTGCACCCCTTGAACCGTAAATAGCAGTAGCTGAAGCATCCTTTAAAATTTCAACAGATTCAATATCTGATGGATTTAATGCATTTAAAGGATTTGAAGGGGGTGGACTGCCTGTAAACCCTGTTCCGTTAGCAGTAATGGAAGGAGAATTATCAATAAGCAAACCATCAATAACATACAATGGTTCGTTTCCCGCATTTATAGAACTGGAGCCACGAATTCGTATAGAAACGCCTCCTCCAGGTGCACCACTTGATTGAGTAACCTGTACACCCGGCGCTCTGCCTTGTATTAATTGAGCTACCGAAGTGGTTACTCCTTTATTGAAATCTTCTTTTCTTAAAGAAACAACAGAACCTGTTAAATCACTTTTTCTTTGTGTACCATAACCTACTACTACTACGTCATCCAGCGATTTGGCTGCAGTTACTAATTGTACTGAAATATTTGTTCTGTTTTTTATGGGAATTTCCTGCGTCGTATAGCCTACATAAGTAAAAATAAGTAAGCCGTTAGCATTAGGAACAGTTAAATTAAATCTTCCGCTTAAGTCAGTACTTGTACCTACCGATCCATTTTTTAAACTAACACTCACCCCCGAAAGTGGAGCTCCGGCATTATCAGTAACGGTTCCCGAAACACCAAAGGAGCTTTGAGAATAACTGTTAACAGTAAGAAATAAAAAAGTAAGAATACTTGTGGGCCATAACTTTAGCTGCAAAGAAAACTGTGAATGTATAAGAGACAAAAGATTGTAAAGCAGCCGATTTTTGGTGTAAGGTCTTATTATCATATAGCAGTGTTTTGAGTATTAGAGAAATGAGATAAAAAAGATACAATTAAATTATTTTAGAAAGATTTATTTTCAGGATAGTTGGATTTACCGAGGAGGATATGTTGTTGCATATTATGATAGCAATCACTTCAATTTCCCTTCAAGGATTTTTATAAAATAACCTCCAACTACCGAACGGGCTCTAAAACCAACAGGTTTTGCATCTGTAGTTTCATGCCAGTCATTAAGTGGTATACGCTCAGCAGTGTTATTAGCAAATTTCCAAACAGGAAGTATAAAGGTTTTAAAATCTGACGGATTGTTTGCTAATGTAGCAGTCCATATAATCCAATCAGATTTTGTATATGTCTTCCGGCTGTCTAATGGAAGCCCATATGGTAACTGCTTTGTTTTATAAAATGCAATTTCTTCCTGAGCAACATTTTTTGGAAAAATATTTAACTTAAGAAGCTTGTCCCACACAAGGTTATATTTCTGGCTCCAGGTTCCCTTTGCTTCAAACGCTAAAGTATAATGATCTCCATCCTTTGCTATTTGAACCCACTTTTTTGCAAGCTCCTTTGCCAATTGAGTGTACTGTATTTCCGAATCCTTTTTTCCCAACATTCCGGCAAGCATTCCATAAGAAGCTAAACCAATAATTGCTTTTACTGATAAATTAGCGTTTCGTGCAAGATGACCAGCAAAGTCGTCTGTACATAATTGATTGGCAGGATCAAAACCTTCTTTTTTTAAATACTCTGCCCATGTAGTTAACGTTTGCCAATGTTCTTTAGCAAAAGCAGCATTGTTTTCAACTTTTGCAATAGCGGCAGTCAGAATTAGCATATTACCAGACTCTTCAACCGGCATATCCTCACTGTAAGTTTGACCATTTGCTATTGGATAGGTACCTACATCATGCGCCGGAAATGGTTTTTTAAATTGCCCGCTTTCTGAATACTCAAAGATGAAGCGTAGCATCCCCTTTAGCAATTCAGGATTATACAATAGAAACAAAGGTGCCGAAGGGTATGTAACATCAACAGTACCGATAGAACCATTAGAGAAATTTTCTTTGGAGAAGAATAAAAGAGTTCCATCATCTTTAGCAACAATTTTATGAGCAGCAATTGCTTGCCTATATCCTAACTGGCAAAGGTCAGCATATTCCTTGCCCCCTGAATTCAGAGCATCCTGGTAAAGCTTTTTATCAAACTGGTTGCAACGAACCATTAACCTGGCATAATCCTTTTCAGCCGCAGCAATCATTGTAGCGGCAGTAACGCCTTCTTTACGATTCCACCACGGCTTTAAATTCTTACCAAAATATTGAACGGAATACAAATCATCATAAGCTAAAATAGCGTGACCGGATTTTTTATTTAAAACACTTCCCATATCCAGCACAAATCCTAAAAGACTTTCACCTGCAGTTAATAAGCTATCGCTTTTGTTAATAGCAGCAGAACTATTGTTTGTTATAAAACTTGCGAGGCCATTTATATTATTATCAACCGCTGAAACATTATTGGTTTTAGGAGTTACCAAATAACCATATCCCCAATCTATACGAACATCATCACCTTTTGT
>MWYU01000550.1 GCA_002050375.1 Chitinophagales bacterium 62-2 | reverse complement strand
TAATTTACTTGTCCATAAAATGCTGTTCCTTCATTTTTTGAAGTTGCAGTATTGTTAAGAGAAAAATTTTTAGCCTGCGCTCCCAACATTATAGCATCCTCACCAAAACGTGTGGTTTGCTTTACAGGATTGTGCTGATAAAATAGGGATATACCTGTTGTCCAGTTGAGCCCGCTTTTATTTTCTGCAGGAGAAGAAAACCTGAATTCCTGAGTGAACACCTTTACGTGATTCCAGTTTTTGCCGTAATCGTTGATAATAGAAATACCATCTAATGGCGAAAAATCTGCATCAATCGGACTTTTATAATAACGGTAGTTGGATTGATAACTTGTTTGTGAATTAAAATTTAAAGCTTTTCCACTATGACTAAGGGATAAAGAAACATTGAAGATATTATCAACCAATTTTGTAATTGCGTTTTGATTAAGAGTAAAGGGATTTTTAAATGCTTCCTCTATTCCAAAGACTAAAGGAAACGGTCCGGAATTACGATTCGCAGTATGTTTTAAATTGAGAGAGAAGTTCCAGAGATTTTTACTTAGGTACTTAAGGTAATAATTGCCTGAAGTAGTATGTTGTTTATCATAGCTAGAATTATTAAATAAGTTTTTGTAAAAGCCATCTGTTTTTTCAAATAGGCCCGCCGCACCAAAAAATAATCTGTTTTTTATAAGTGGCATTTTTATACCTGCCGTAACTCTTTGCTGTGAATAATTTCCTAAGCTGACTTCTGTAAAACCACTTACTTTATTTTCAGGACGTTTTATAATTATGTTGATCACACCGCCCATTGGCATTTCTTCCATATAAAGTCCCCTGCGGCCCTCTTGCTATCTCAATACGCTCCACATCAAATAACTGGGCGATATAGGTGTCTAATCCAAATTGATTTACTCCATCAATATATGTGGCAATAGCCGGATCATAAGAAGTGCTTACAATTCCTCTAATGGAAGTCACGTTTCTTTTATCACCAGGATCTGCAGTATATAAATTAGGAGATATCGAGGTAAGATCATTTATATTCCAGAGCCGGTAATCTTCAACTTGCGTGGAAGATAAGGCTGTTAAACTCACGGGAACATTCTGCTGCAATTCATCTCTTTTTTCTGTGCTGATTATTACTTCACTAAGTTGTTTGAAAGAAGGCTGTAAAACAATTTCAATTCCACTAAGCCCATCTCCCATGTTTATTTGCCTGTTGATCGAAGCATAGCCAATGCTACTGACATTTATGATATAATTTCCGTGAGAGATATTTTCTATCAAAAATTTTCCTTGCTCACCGCTTATTGCTGTATGCTGAGTATTTAAAATCCGAATAGACGCTCTATTAATTGGAGTTCCTTTATCATCAAGCACAACACCTTTAAGAGTAAATTGTGCCGATGAAGTCAAAGCTATTAAGGGCATTAAACAAAAGGCTATAAGCTGCTTCATAAAAATTACTCTATAAGTGTTCTACTATTTTCAAACATGGTACCCGGTTTTATTTTCTGATCAGTTGCAGCCTTTTTATTTTTAGAAAGCCAAATCATATTAGCTATTAATGCTACAATGAGCATTAACAAGCCGAAAAATTCCCTTGTTTCTTCTATCCAGGGTTTGGTAGCTTTCATAGATTCCGCAATGTTTTCTGCATCGTGATCATTTGCCCAGCTTAATACTCCGTTTTTTTCAAAAAGAAGATAGATGGCATAACCAGTATATACGACCAGACCTATTATATAAAGACTGTAATTGTATTTTCTTTTTAAAGCAAGGTAGCAGAGTAATGCTCCATACAAGTAAATAGAAATCCAAACCAAAGGATCGGGATCGTTGTATTGCAAGGCTGCAGAGAAAATAAATAAAATGACAAAGATTATGTTGAGAACTTTCATTCAATGCCTTTCTACGCTTTTATTTTGCATTTGTTTTTGGAGGCATGGGCGATAAATTGGCAGGAGGACCTGATGTATTAGTACCCTGCTTTGTAATCCGCCATATTACCCCTGTACCCGGTGAAGGCAAAGGGAAAGGACCGGCACCACCTAACTCAAAAGATATCGCTCCTATATCTACAACATAAAGAACATTTCCATCTGGAGAAAACTTTGCTTGTACAGGATGCCTTGGACCTGCAGTCATAACATATTCTTTTCCTGTTGGGCCAAGACTTTTGTTACTTAAAAATGGCTGTGTTTCTTTTGTAGCAGGGTCAATTCTCGAAACCGTATAGCCATTAAGATTAGGATCTCCGGTAAGTGGCGTTGCTGAACCGAACTCTGCCAAAAACATATGGCCTTTAAAACCAAAAGAGGCATTGGTACTGAAATCAAACATTGTTGCGGCAGAATTTAGAGGACGAACAAGCCAGGGTTGTTCAACAGGAGGGTGATTTGCCATTAGAAATTTAGGCCTGGGACCTCTGTCGGGTCTGAATTGTGGGTCAGTAACCGGAATGCCACTGGAGTAATCAGGAAATCCATACCACCCACCTTGTTTTATTTGGAAAATATTGTCTTTTGCATTGGCAATAGGACGACTTCCTCTTTGATCATAAGCATTATCAGAAACATACAATTGTCCGTCGGGTCCCCACTTTACGCCATAGGGATTACGGAGCCCGGATGCATATACTTCCAGACCACTGCCATCAGTATTCATTCGTAAAATAGTTCCATTCGCTTTTACCTGACCTTTCACGTTGCGAGCTCTTTCACCAAATGGCTGAAAAGCCCTTGTACGAACCAGCAATGACTTACTCTTATTGCGGTTGAAAATGCTGTTTACAGCATAACTTACATTTCTACCAAGGCTAAGAAGTTTTCCCTGGCGTGACAATACATTATTTGGCTGAGGGGTTAAAAAGCTTTCTCCTCTCAGGCGCATATCACTGGCGGGAACATCATACACATCAGGGTGGAGTAAAAGCCACACATAGGGGTAAGCATTATCCAGGCCTACCACTCCCGAATTGGTTGCAGTTCCCTGCCCGAAATAAAGTTTGCCATCAGGGCCTATAGTCATTTGATTATTGAAATGGTCTCCGTGGCTTGGAAGCCCGGTTACAATATCCTGAACTCCGCCATTGCTCGCAACAGTTGATATTTTACTTCTATGAGAAACATAGAGCTGTCCCTTATGCCAGAGTATATCTGTAATGGGACCATGAAAACCTTCGGCATAACGTGTTATCTGGCCATTGGGCGTAACTCTAAGAATTTGTGCGGGAGCAGAAGGATCACCATAAACATATCCCGCCTCTGATACATAAACATTTCCGCTTTCATCAAAATCTATGCTGCTGGGCCAAATAAGGTCTTTCATAAATACCTCAACCTTATAGCCGGCAGGCACCTGGGCGGCGGCGGCATCAGGTTCAGGAATTTTGGGTATTTCTTTCGGGA
The DNA here is from genome assembly GCA_002050375.1 of Chitinophagales bacterium 62-2. Lineage (GTDB taxonomy): Bacteria > Bacteroidota > Bacteroidia > Chitinophagales > Chitinophagaceae > Segetibacter. The sequence goes on along the minus strand of MWYU01000550.1, from coordinate 2,224 downwards.
AAATTGCTACAGGAAAAGTTGGTTTATTAATGGTGCAGCTTCCTACACTTAAGGCAAACAATAATGAAATAACTAACCATTTTAAAGAAGCTCTAAGCCATTTTTGAAATATAGGTAAATGCATTTGGTAATTTTTGAAGTTGTGTTTAATAAGTTCTCTATTTGGAATAAACTATAAAATTGTACTTATTCTACTTACTTTCCACATATTGCCTACTGCCAGATTAGAAGCTAACCGGCGGTAAACGTTGTTTAATAACTGCATAAAAAGTATATTTTGTAATTATAAATCCGTTTATTGAAAACGTTGTGAAATCAGTCATACAGTTGTGTTAGTTTGTTAACCCGTATGCTTTATACAAACTGCTTTATCTAAAACTTCTCTTTATACCGATAGCCGTAGTCATCTTTGCCCTTTTTGTCATAATAGCTTTGGTGATATTCTTCGGCTTTGTAAAACACTCCGGCTTTTGTTATTTCTGTTCCAACTTCATAATTTTTTCCTTTAAGTATTTCAACCAACTTTTCTGCTATCATCTTTTGTTCTTCATTGCAATAAAAAACTGATGACCGGTACTGGCTTCGTTTGTCTGACTCTTTTTTTACCAATGCAGGATTATGGATTTCAAAAAAGTGTTTTGCCAAAGTTTCAAACGATGTTACTGCCGGATCAAATACTACTTCTACCGCTTCAGCATGACCGGTTTTTCCGCTACATACATCCTGGTAAGTTGGGTTGGCATTATCTCCTCCTGTAAATCCAACAGCCGTTGAAAGAACACCTTCCGCTTTTTGAAAATAATATTCAATCCCCCAAAAACAACCTGCCGCAAAAATGGCTTTTTCACTATCTGCCATTAGCTTATTTTATCTTTATTATTTCATATAATCATTATAAACGTTCCCGGTAAGGAGCATCTATTGGCTTCGACATTGGCGAGCCTATCTGCCTTAGATATACCGTTAATATCACCATTACAAAAACCGAAAGAAATTCACTCTGCCAATTCTGAAACGATTCGAACCAAAAACGGCTATTGCTTAAATACTGACCTGGAGTTACGGTTGGCAAATTTTTTAATGATTGTTCCTGGTTGTAACCTTTCATACTTCCATGCCAATGCAACAAAAAAGAAAGAGCAAAAAAGATGAATAGAACTATTGATAACGAATGTTTGTATACCATTAATATCCATCCACCTTTTTTTACCGGCCAGGGAGCACCCGCTCTTTGCCTGTCAGGATCTTTATCAACTTCTTCCATCGTATCAGGATCTTTTGATTCTGAAGATCCTTTTTGGTATAAAAATATTGGCAGCACAACGTACAGTGCCATCTGTAAAAATTCACTTTCCCAATTTTCGAAAGTAGATGACAGGAAATGACCGGATGTTAGATACCTTGTAATTGACAAAGGCTGGCCTCCTTTATCATTCATATCTTTATTATATTCTTTCAATCCTGATACAACCTGTCCTGCCAGCGTAATTATAAATAAAATGGCAAAAACAAGTGTCAATCCTTTGTTCTTCATATGCCTAATGTTCTGGGTTTACCACTAACGTTATTTTTCAAAGCCAGTAAAGCCAAGGAAAGCATGTTGATCTTTTGTTTTACCAACTGAAGAAGGTATGGCATAAAGAGAACCGCTTACTTCGGTTAAAGCTCCGGAGGCAGCCATTTTGAAAACAGCAACCGCATGAGTTTGAAAGGCGCCTGAAACATATAAATATCCATCGTTGGTCTGGTACAAATCTTTTGAATCTGCCATTGGAGGATTACCTGCCGTGCAAAAAAGTTAGGCGTTAATGTGTTTCCGCCTACATCTTTTGCAGCTATTGATGCAGCTCTTATTTCCCGTGAATCCATATTGTCCATTGCTGGCGTGGATGTGTTTTGATCAACTTGCGTTAAGCTGCCATCTGATCTGTTGATCTTAAATACCGATATGCTGCCGTTAGTTGGGTTGCCACCTGCATTTACTGCAAGCAGGTAATCACCAACAATACGCAATGCCCATTGTGTATCAAAATCACCTTCTGCGGCATCGCCGTTAGCACCTGTGGAGTAAGGAGAATTAGGAAGTTCTTTTACAGTACCGCTCATTCTACCATTGCAATGATTGCGTTTCCGGCAGTAATATTTGTACTGTATAAATGTAACCCAGAATAATTTTCGCCATTATTATCATCTTTCTTGCAGGCAAGAGCAAGCAGCATAAGAA
>MWYU01000617.1 GCA_002050375.1 Chitinophagales bacterium 62-2 | reverse complement strand
GTTCCGGCAAAGCCATCATAAGAAATTACGGGCTTGCCGGTGCTTCCCTTTTTTGAAGTAAGTAAGATGACGCCATTGGCACTTCTTGCACCATAAATAGCGGCGGCGGAAGCATCCTTTAAAATGTCGATAGAAGCAATATCAGTAGGATTGATATCAGAGATACTACCCTGGTAAGGAATGCCATCTAAAATAATTAATGGACTTCTGTTTCCATTGATTGACTTCTGCCCGCGAACCAAAATCGTTACATTATTGCCTTCCGCTCCACCGCCGTTAGTATTAATAGAAACACCCGGAACTGAACCTTCCAGTGCTTGTGCAAAATTGGAATTAGGCATATTATCCAGGCGTTGTTTGTCAACAGAAACTATTGAGCCGGTAATATCTGTTCTTTTTTGAGTTCCATATCCTACCACTACTACATCCGTTAATGCCGCATTCTCTTTTTGCAGAGTAGCATTTATAACAGACTGGTTTTTAATATCAACTTCAGTTGCTTGATAGCCAATGTAGGATAGAATTAAAGTCTTCGGATCGGTTGCGGAAACATCAATATTAAATGCGCCATTAGCATCGCTCACTGCAGATTTCTGGGTTCCTTTTATTGTAATTGTTGCACCGCTTAAAGGAGTAGCATCGGGACTAATAATTGTTCCTGAAATCCTTTTCGACTGAGAAAAAACCGGAACAAAAGAAAAGCAAATAACTGCGAGCAGTAATAAATTTTTCATAAGCAAGTAGTTTGGTTAAAAATCGTTTAGCTGTTCACACCTTTAAATTGGTAAAAAGTTACTTCCATTTATATTAAAGGTTGTATTTATTTGCGAAATCGTTGTAGTAGACATAAGTTGGTTCTCTGCAACCTGGGATGACTAATTTTATAGCAGCCACTGATAGGGTAGAGGTCTATAAATGAGGACAATAATTTTTAAAATTAGCTGCATTGTTTTTAAAGTAGAGCCCGACTGAAAGGTACCAGAAAATATCAAAGCCATAAAGACGACTCGCCTTTACCCTCAAGCTCGATGTCATCATTTTTTCACGCAAAGCTGCCAAGGGGCAAAGACGCAAAGTTTTTTTTGTGGCGTCCCGGGATGTTCTTCTTGGCGTCTTGCATGAAAATTACCTACCAAAATAACATTCAAGGTAGGAGTTGTGAACTTTCCCGTTCTATAAGTGAAGCAGGTATTGTAATCCTTTCAAGCTTTCCTTTAAAATTTTTTTTCTCGATATTTTCAAATAATATTTCTGCAGCCTTCCTTCCAATCTCAAATGCATTAGGTGTCATAGTTGATAAAGAAGGTTTAAGCAATGATGCGGTCTCTAAATTGGAAAAGCTGATGATCTTTAAATCATTCGGGATTTTTAGCTTCAATTCTTTACATACATGATAGGTGATCAATGCAAGCCGTTCTATTGATGCAAATATTCCATGGGGGCAATTTTTGCTTTGCAATAGTTTTTTTATTTTCTTATAGTTCTCTTCATCGTTGTTAGTACATTCTATTATCAATTCTTCATCAAGGTGCAGATCGCATTTTTTTAACGCTTCCAAATAACCTTTTAATCTATTACCTGTTGTGGAAAGATGATTGGCAAAAGAAAGGTAGGCAACACTTTTACACCCATTCTTTATCAAATGTTCAGTAGCTGCGTATCCGCTTTCGTGGTTGTTTACTGTTACCCATGGGCCATTCATACTTTCACATACTCTATCGAAAAACACAAGCGGGATATTTCTACTTTTTAACTCCCTTAAATGCTCATAATCCGTAGTACCTCTTGAAATTGATAACAATACTCCATCTACTATTCCGTTTTGCAAATGCCTTATACTATCCACTTCTTTTTTATAAGTTTCGTAAGTAAGGTAAATGAGAACGTGATGGTCTTTAGCCTGAGCTACAGTTTCAATTCCATTCATAGCAAGGGCATAAAAACTGTTTGTAATAAGAGGAACAACTACGCCAATAGTTTTAGAAGATTTTCGTCGCAGGCTGCTTGCGCTGGCATTGGGTTTATAATTTAGCTCCTGGGCGAGCGCTTTAATCCTGTTCTTTGTTTCCTGCCCGATTTCATGACTATCTTTTAAAGCTTTGGAAACAGATGATTGAGATACGTTGAGTAGTTCAGCAAGTTTTTTAAGCGTTACGATTTCCATAGAACCACAATTAACTGCAAATTATTACTATTGTAATGAGGAAGAAATTAATAAGGCTATCCGTTAATTCAGTAAACTGCAGAAGGGAATTAACAGTTAAGAATGACAATAATTTATTGAATTCATTGTATTCCTGTTAATCTGGGTTATTCAATATTTCCTAAAAAATCAAACACCGGAAAAAATATGAAATCCCCCATCTACACAAATCACCTCACCACTTACAAATAAAGATGCATCGCTCAGTAACCATAAAAGTGTTCCAATCAATTCATCAGGATTTCCAAATCTTTTGTAAGGTGTATTTCTGAGTATCGCTTCGCCACGCGCTGTATAACCATTTTCCGACAGCAGCAAATTTTTGTTTTGGTGTGTAACAAAAAAGCCCGGAGCAATAGCATTTATGCGTATGCGATCGTTGTAACGTTGGGCCAGTTCAACACACATCCACCTTGTGAAATTATCTATAGCCGCTTTTGCCATCGAATAACCCAGCACCCGCGTAATTGCCGTTTGTGCTGCCATAGAAGAGATGTTTACAATACTACCTGTTTCGCCTTTAGTCATAACCTTACCAAAAATGGTGGTAGGTAATATGGTGCCATATAAATTAAGATCGAACGCTCGTTTTAAAGCATCCATATTAATTTCAAAAACATCGGCTTCGGGTGCTATAACTGCTTCCGGAATATTTCCGCCGGCAGCATTTACCAGCCCATCGATCTTTCCCCATTTGCTTAAAATTACGTCTCTTCCACGTTCCAATTCCTCTTTTGATAACACATCTGCTTTAACGAATAATGCCTCTCCACCTTGCTGCTGAACCTTCTGTGTTCTTTCTTGCCCTACCTCCTCGTTTCTGCCGAGCAGCACCACTCTTGCACCTGCTTCACTTAATCCATTCACAAACGCTTCTCCCAGTATTCCGGTTGCCCCTGTTACAACAATTACTTTTTCTTTAAGACTGAAAAACTCTTTAGGCATAGCTACTTTATTTAAATTTATTATTAGAGGTTATCCATTCTAATAGTATGAGATTAAAACTAATAACTCTTTTATGATTTACGCTTTCTATGTTTTTTATTAAAAGGAAAGCTCTTTTGAAGAAGAATTATTTTTTCCGCAAATCGTTCTCCAAGTTTTTCTGCGGATGAGCTGTCAAAGTGCGTACTATCGCCCTTATCAGTTAAATCTTCTGATGAAGCTACAGCAGTAAAAGTAACTATTGAAGGCAAGCGGTGGAGTTGAGTATTTATGTTTTGGTATTGTTGTTTATACCTGCCTAACTCACCTGCTACTACTGGTAATTGATGGTTATCGCATATAGATCTGATTCGTTGAATAAGTACCTGAAGTTTTGGTATGTATTCATTTGCCGCTTCAGGTTGACTATCAGATTCGCCCTGATGCCAAAGCATTCCTTTTATTACACCTGATTTCATAGCTAATTTAATCCGCAACATTGCATCATCGTAAGGATGTGTTTTGGTTGCAGAATCATAGCCGCCGGGCTGCCATGAATTGATAGAGCTGCCACCTACTGCACAAGGAATAAGACCGACTTTTATACCAGGATTTTGATTAGCCATCCTTATCGCAAAAGATAACCCTGGCCCTACTCCGGCGATAGGTTTATCAAAATGTAAAGGATGATGAGCCGGTACCCAATTATTATTTTTATCCAGCATAAAAACCCTGGGATGGCTTTCATTTCTATACTTTTCTGTTATTTCTCCCCGGCCAGCCATATTGGATTGACCCATTAAGATGTACAAATGAAAGTTGCTATCAATCCTGTTGTCGGAACTGGCTTGAGCAAATATTTTGGAGCTTGCAAAAGCAAGGGATACTAAGACGAAGAATATAATTTTCATTACTGGCAGCGCAATCAGTTTTAGAATTGTAGTATTTATTGCAGTCATAAAAGTCCTGCAATTCGTCCTTTATAATATGTGAACTGATTGAGCGAAGTTAAGTGGAGCAAATGTTTTTTTACAATTAATATAAATATATAAAACCTTATTCTCTACTTTGACTGACTTGTGGTAAAAGGTGCTACGTTCTTATCTGCATGCTTATTTTTTATCCAGAATTCATCCTGCCAGGTAAAAGGTGTTTTCTTCAAATGGTCATTCTCTATAGCAATACCTATCCTTTCAAGCTCTTCAGGTGGAATCTCTTTTTCAAGATAAGGAAAAAGAGTTCTTTCTTCAAAACGTATATGTGCTTCGAGCAAACTAGCAAACTCCTGAAGTTGTAAAGTTGTTACTTCTGCAACAGGCTGTAGTGCTGCCACCTTATTTTGGATGGCAGCATGTTCCGCTTCAGCTTGCAGTCGTAATGTATCATTAGCAGCTAACCTTACAAAAAGCAAAGTTTCTTCCTCTCGAAAATGAGGTTCAACATCAACGGCAAATACGTTTACTGCAAAGTTGCTCATCCTGAGATTAGAAACACCGTAACGAATGCCTTGCCTTAGTTTCCACACGATCAATAACCCATCATGGTGGTCGCGGGAGAGCAGCACCAGGTTTTTGTTTCTTTTTATGGGAGAGGGTGTACTCATGCTAATTGCGCTTTGTCAATTCCTTATGAAGCGTTGCTGCTTTAGGAAAATATTGTACAACAAAATACAGTCAACACTTTTCAAATATTTTAGCTTAATCTTTAAAAGATTGAAACTCTTTAAGTTTATCATTTATGTAGTACAAAATATCTTCGTTTGAAGGGTGCTGCCTCAACCAGGCATAACCGGGAGTAAACCGTTGAATAAATGACCGGAGGGTATCACCCTTAAAACCTGTATAACTTGCGATAAGGTGCGGTGAGAACCTATACTCTGTATAAACCCTTTTCTCTACACTTTCAAAAACGCTTTCACTTCTTTTTTTATGCTTGTATTTTTTTTTAAAAACTCTATCGAGGTTAAGGGCTATACCGAAACCGGAACTATTTGGAGAGGAAAGTGCTTTTAATTGATTACCACGACTCTCTTCAAATTCTCTTCTTCTTGTCATGCTGTCAAGCTGGTATTTATTATACTGTGTTTTGACGATTACGGTTGGAAGAATATTACCCGAAGGTGATAAGTAGATGGTAATAGTATCTGAAAAAAGAAATGAGTAGGTTAATGTATTATAATGATAAGACTTTGCAAACGCGCTAAAAAAATTGTTCGGTGCAGCTTCAATTTGGAAGTAGCCTTTTGAGTCTGTGCTCACTTTCTTCCTGCTGTTTACATTAGTTATAATACCGCCTGCAATCGGAAAATGAGTAATACTATCCTGCAAATAACCATGCACGGTTATTGGCTGACATTTAGCTGTCGTATTTATAGATAGTAAAATGAGCAGTGAGCAGAATAGCCTTGTCATAATAAACTTGGCTAATGAAAATAAAGCAAACCTTGAAAAGAAATGGTTAAAGTCTGAGTTCTGTTACTTCATTTTATACACTTCGCTAC
>MWYU01000689.1 GCA_002050375.1 Chitinophagales bacterium 62-2 | reverse complement strand
ATATATAGCTTTATGACAAATAATTGTAACTATTAGTTGCAATGAAACCAAAAATGCCAGCAAAGTTACGTCGTAACACCCGGTTTAGCCTCCCGATAATGAATTCCCGCTCTTTTTTGTCTATAAATTAACCTTATGCCCGGCAGTTTTCAATTTAATTCTATTATTCCTTTTTTACCCCTGGTTTTTGTTTCAAGTAGAATTACTGGCCACTTTTTTATTTCTCCAACGAAACCTGCTGCTTTTAAAACAAAATAATAAAAACCTTTCTATTATTTAAATTCTTTCAATTTAATATTCAAAAAGCATACCTGTACTCCTGATTACTCCTATTCACTTAATTTCGTGACCCTATGATAGAGTACCGTTCAGATACATTTACCAAACCTACTGCAGCAATGTTTGAAGCGATGTTTAAGGCTGAAGTAGGCGATGATGTTTTCGGAGAAGATCCTACAGTAAACAGGCTTGAAGCGATGGCAGCCGATATGTTTGGAATGGAAGCTTCAATTTTTTGTCCCACAGGTACAATGACCAACCAAATTGCTATTAAATGTCATACTCAGCCGGGGGACGAAGTTATTTGCGACCAGGTTTCGCATGTTTACGTATACGAAGGCGGGGGAATAGCTTTCAATTCCGGCTGTTCAATACAGCCCGTTAAAGGAAATCGGGGGCAGATTACTGCCGAACAAGTTATTGAATTTATTAATCCCGATGATATTCATAAGCCCAGAACAAGTTTAGTCAGCCTTGAGAATACGGCAAACCGTGGTGGCGGGAGTTGCTACAATTTTGCAGAGATCGAAAGGATAAAAGATGTTTGCTTAGAACATAATCTGGCCTTACACCTTGACGGCGCACGCCTGTTTAACGCAATAGTAGCAAAAGGGGAAAAACCTACACAATACGGAAAAACCTTTGATAGTATTTCTATATGCTTAAGTAAAGGATTGGGAACGCCTGTCGGAAGCGTATTAATTGGTAAAAAAGACTTTATAAAAAAGGCCCGCCGAATTAGAAAAGTATTAGGTGGAGGCTGGCGGCAAGCAGGCTATATGGCTGCAGCAGGCGTTTATGCGCTTGAAAATAACATTGACCGGCTTGCCGAAGATCATCGTCATGCGGCAATGCTGGCAGAGGCTGTGGGTAAGAAAGATTTTACAGGAACGATTTTTCCTGTTGAGACTAACATCCTGATTTTTGAAGTAAAGGGACGGCTTACTCCAATTACATTCACAAAAAAACTGAGTGAACAGGGAATACGGGTACTGAATATTTCTAAAACACAGGTGCGCATGGTTTTGCACCTGGATATTTCCGAAGAAATGGTTCAGAAAACGATCGAAGCAATTAAGGCCTTTTAAATAACAACAAAAAACTAAACGCGGAATGCTTCCCAAAACTAATCCTACGAATACCCAGGCATGGCTACTCTTAAAAAGACACCACGATGAAGAAATGCAGCGGGCTCACCTTCGCAAGTTGTTTTTAGCTGATGCTGAACGCTTCAATAAATTCTCTCTAACGTTTGGTGATATGTTGTTTGATTATTCAAAAAACATCATTAATAATAAGACTCTTCAATTATTGTTTCAGTTAGCGGATGAATGTGGAGTAAAAGCCGGTATCGAGGCGATGTTTAACGGCGAAAGAATAAATGAGACTGAGAACCGTTCTGTTCTTCATGTAGCCCTTCGCAATTTATCCGACAAAGAATATTTGGTTGACGGACAAAATGTGATGCCCGAAGTGGAGAAGGTTCGCAAACAAATGAAGCAGTTTTGCGAAAAAATCCATTCGGGTGAATGGAAAGGATTTTCAGGAAAACCGGTTAAGTACATCGTAAATATTGGAATTGGCGGTAGCGATCTGGGACCTGTTATGGTAACAGAAGCACTTCGCCCCTACTGGAAAGAAGGCATTCAAACTTATTTTGTAAGCAATATTGATGGAACACATATAGCTGAAACACTTAAAAAAATCAATGCTGAAGAAACATTATTCCTGATAGCCTCCAAAACATTTACTACCCAGGAAACTATGACCAATGCTCATACTGCACGCAATTGGTTTTTGCAGCATGCAGGCGGAGATGAGGCGCATGTGGCTAAACATTTTGCAGCACTAAGCACAAACGAGAAAGAAGTAACTGCTTTCGGGATAGCTCCTGAAAATATGTTTGTGTTCTGGGATTGGGTAGGCGGCAGATATTCATTGTGGAGTGCGATTGGATTGTCTATAGCACTTACTGTAGGGTACGAAAATTTTGAGCAGTTATTAAGAGGAGCATTTTTAGCCGATGAACATTTCGCTACAGAAAAGTTTGTTTCTAACATTCCTGTTATTATGGCTTTGATCGGCGTTTGGTACACTAACTTTTTTGGTGCACAGAGTGAGGCAATTTTACCTTACGATCAGTACATGCACCGCTTTGCTGCCTATTTCCAGCAAGGAAATATGGAAAGCAATGGCAAAAGCGTAGATCGCAACAGCTATGAAGTGAGCTACTCAACCGGTCCGGTTATATGGGGCGAACCGGGTACAAATGGACAGCATGCTTTTTACCAACTTATTCACCAGGGAACATTATTAATTCCGTGCGATTTTATTGCTACCGCAAAGAGCCATAATTCAATTGGTGATCATCATATAAAATTGCTAAGTAACTTTTTCGCTCAAACAGAAGCTTTAATGAATGGCAAAACCGAAGAAGAAGTAACCAACGAGCTAACTAAGGCCGGCAAATCGAAAGAAGAAATTAAAAAGCTTGTAAAGTTTAAAGTTTTTAAAGGAAATAAGCCAACCAACTCTTTTCTCCTAAAAGAAATCACGCCGCAAAGCCTGGGTAGTTTAATAGCTATGTACGAGCATAAGATTTTTGTACAAGGTATTATCTGGAACATCTTCAGCTTCGACCAGTGGGGAGTAGAATTAGGTAAGCAATTAGCCAATCAAATTTTACCTGAACTGAAAGGAAATGAAAAAGTTAGCAATCATGACAGCTCAACAAATGGATTGATAAATGCTTTTAAAGAGATGGCATAAGTATAGTTATTGTTATTGAGTTGAACTTTGCTTCTATCATAGCAATGCAAATAAGCAATAAAATAGTTAGACGATATTCCTTCATTTTAATGTAATTTCCTTTCTAAATTATTTTCATGAGTAACTCTTTTTCACGCAGACAAATTATTAAAACCGGTTTCCTTGCTGCCATAGGTTCTTCCCTCGTACAAAGCTCATCTGCAAGTACTTTACTAAATAATGCTGAAGATTTGGTTGACAAAGATTCGTGGAGTGGTTTCAAAGTTGGAATAGCATCTTATTCCTTCAGAAAAATGAGCCTGGAGGATACAATTAAAGCATTACAGCGACTCAACCTCAACTATATTTCCATTAAAGATTTTCATCTGTCACTTAATAGCTCCACTGCTGAGAGAAAGGCGGCTATGGAAAAACTGAAAGCGGCAGGAATCACTCCTGTAAGCTGTGGCAACATTACAATGCAGAATGACGAAAAAAATGTAAGGCAGGCTTTTGAATATGCTAAGGATTGCGGAATGCCTACTATCGTTTGCAGTCCACATCCTGAATCAATGCCCCTTCTCGACAAGATGGTTAAAGAATATAATATTAAACTGGCTATTCATAATCATGGCCCTGAAGACAAACGCTTTCCTTCACCTTATGATGTGATGAAAGCTGTAAAGGGCTTTGATGAAAGGATCGGGCTCTGTATTGATGTTGGCCATACTGCGCGTGCAAAAGTAAATCCTGCTGAAGCAATTGTAAAGTGTAAAGAGCGATTGTATGATCTGCATTTTAAAGACATTAGCAGTACAGAACCAAATGGCTCTACTATAGAAGCGGGCCGCGGCGTACTCGATTTGCCCGCTATAGTTCGTTCCTTACAAAAAATAAAGTATGATAATTTAGTAAGTATAGAATTTGAAGGATGGGAAAATGATCCTTTGCCGGCAGTGGCTGAAACAATTGGTTATACAAGAGCTTTGCTTGCCACGGGCAAGAAGAAAAGCAGATAATTTAATTATAACTTTTTATACTTCGTACTGGCAAATAAATATCTGCCTTGCCTTTTCTTCCGCTTAGATTAGTAAACAAAAAAAGGCTGTCCCAAAAGTCAAATGATGGCGCTGAGAATCGCTTAAAAGACATACGGTCTCCATCAGAGACCCAAATAGAAACGTAAGAGGCTGCCCTTTTGGGACAGCCTTTAAACTTTATAATCATTGCTAATAATGTATTCAATCCTTTCTCACTAATCGTATAAGAGAAATTTTCAAACGTTTGAATCTTGCCTGTGTTCTTCAACCTAAGGTCTATATATTCCTAACATAAATGAGTAAACAATGTTTTAGATACACTAACTCTCCGGGCTATTGCTTACAACCACCTCCTTCTTTGTATGTAAAGTAAAATATGCGATTACAGCGCTTCCCAACATCAGTACGGCTCCTAATAAAAAAGGCGCTCCTGCAAATTTAACAGGCGCATCAGGTTTTGTAAAATAAGAAAACAGATAACTCATTAGCAGCGGACCAATAATTGAAGTGAGGCTCATTAAACTTGTTAGTGCTCCCTGCAATTCACCCTGTTCATTCGCAGGTACTTGTCCTGATATTATACTTTGTAACGCAGGCCCTGCTATCCCACCTAAACAATACGGAATAAGAAATACAAACATCATCCACGTTTGCGATGCGAAAGCAAAGAGTAATAAGCCGAGGGCATATAATGCCAATCCTATATAAGCGCTTTTTTCATTGCCTAATCTTGGATTGATGAATCGTATTAAACCGCCTTGTACAATCGCTACCAACAAACCTACCATACCTAATGAATAACCAATCATTGCTTCGCTCCACTTAAACTTTTCGATGTTTATAAATGTCCATGTGCTTTGTACGGCATGGGCGGCTATGTACACTAACACAAGTGAGCCGACTATTCCTCCAAGAGCAGGATATTTTTTTAACTGTAATAAGGAGCCCATTGGATTTGCCCTTTTCCAGTTGAAGCCCCGTCTATGCTCCTTATCGAGCGATTCAGGCAAAACAAAGTAGCCGTATAAAGCATTTAATAATGCCAGGCCTGCGGCTACAATAAACGGAAGCCTCGCTCCATACTCCCCCAAAAGTCCTCCAATTACAGGGCCTATAATAAAACCAAGACCAAATGCAGCTCCTATCATCCCAAAGTTTTGTGCGCGATTTTCATCTGTGCTTATATCTGCAATGTATGCCGTAGCAGTTGTAAAACTTGCACCGGTAATTCCTGCTATTACCCTGCCTACAAATAACCAGCCTATTGTAGGAGCAACAGCAAGAAAAATATAATCAATTCCAAAACCCAGAAGAGAAAACAATAATACAGGTCTGCGGCCATATTTATCACTGAGGTTACCTAAAACAGGAGCAAATAAAAATTGCATAATAGCATAGGCAAACGTAAGCCAGCCGCCCCACTTACTTGCCTCGCTAATGCCACCATGAATTAGTTGTTCGATAAGCTTTGGAAAAACAGGAATGATTAAACCGAGGCCTGTAACATCAATAAGAAGCGTGATAAAAATAAAACCCATTGCAGCTTTACGCGAGGCGACCATAGCAGTTATTCTTAAATTAAGAGCGCAAAGTTGCAGTATTTTTTTACAAGGGCAAGTTCAGTTAGCAAGAGAGATTAATTAACTTACATTATAAAAATTATTGTGTTTGCTTTGGCTTGATTGTAATCAACATACTTGAATTCATAAAGTAAGGTAGGTATTTAGTCACCGGAAGAAGTTAAACATGTAATACTGGTAGAAGAGTTCTTTCACTCTTTGTGCTGTACGTGCGAATCATTATAAAAACGAGTGAATAAGCTATTACATTAAACATTGTATGTTGATCCACACCTGTAATCATACTCCAGTTATTTTGCAATGCTAATAAAAGCAATGAGACGCGGCAGCAGTTGATAAACCAAATGAAAAAGACACCAACAACACACCAATAAAATTTTTTTTGCCGGGTGTTTTTATTATCAGCAATTACATATGTGATGATCTTGACAGCAGAAGCAACGAAGAACAGGATACCAAAGGCAACGATATGACACATAATAACAAGGATACAAAAAGCGATAAGCTTAAGAAAAAGAACAGGTAGTCCTCGCATACAACGAGCTCGATACTCTTTCAATACTGTATGTACTTATCCGGGTAATTATAAATCTTTACATTCGATAAATACCTGAACTTATGAAGCACCTTACCGCATGGCTGATAGCAACTTCACTTTCCTTATCAGTTATAGCGCAACATATCAGCTACCAGTTTACTGCACCCAATGCTGTTCATCACGAAGCAGAGATAAGCATAACAGCAGATGGATTACCTCCAACTCCTGCCCTCGTTAGAATGAGCCGTTCATCTCCCGGCCGCTATGCTACTCACGAATTTGGCAAAAACGTTTATAATGTAATGGCCTACGATGCCACAGGAAAAGCCTTGAAAGTTGAAAAGACGGAAGGAGATGTATACAAAATTTCGGAACATAAAGGAACGGTAAAAGTTACCTATACTCTTTTTGCAAATTATGCTGACGGTACTTATTCGGATGTAGATGTAGTGGGCTACCATTTAAACATGCCCGCCACTTTCATGTGGGTGAAAGGAATGGAAAAAGCATCCATCTCTCTTCTGTTTTCGGCACCTGATAAAAACTGGAAAGTAGCTACCCAGCTTAAACCAACTTCCGATCCTTTTGCATTTAGCGCTCCCGATCTTCAGTATTTCATGGATGCGCCAACAAAAGTCGCAAACATGCACTGGCGCGAATGGAAAGTTACCAATCCTGATAATAAACAATATACGTTCAGATTGGCTCTTGATGCCGAAGCACCTGAAGCATTGGTAGATTATTTTACTGAAAAATTAAAACGTGTAGTAACTGCCGGACAAGCAGTTTATGGAGAACTTCCTGCTTATGACTATGGAACCTATACTTTTATAGCAAGCATCAATCCTTACGTTGCCAGAGGCGATGGAATGGAACATCGTAACTCAACCATGATTACTCTTAAAAGAGACTTTGATGGAAGCAATGAGTTACTTGGTGTGTTCGCCCACGAATTTTTTCATTGCTGGAATGTTGAGCGCATACGACCAAAAAGCCTGGAGCCTTTTAACTTCGAAAGAAGCAATATGAGCGAAGCGCTTTGGGTAGCTGAAGGCTTTACACATTATTACGGCGATGTTTTATTGGTAAGAGCAGGTTTGCTTTCATACGACCAGTTTCAATTTGAGAACAGCAAATTGGTAAATGCAGTAAATACCCCGGGCGTACAAATGTACACGCCGGTCGAGAACAGTCAGCGGGCAGTTTTTGTAGATGCAGGCGTATCGTTCGACAGAACAAATTACCCTAACATGTACACCTCGTATTATACTTATGGTGGTGCCATTGCGTTGGCTCTCGATCTCGAACTTCGTGCCCGTTTTAATAAAAGCCTTGATGATGTAATGCGCGAATTATGGAGGAAATTCGGGAAGGCAGAAGTACCATATACATTAGATGATGTACGAAATGCTTTAGCTGCCGTTGCAGGTAATTCGGCTTATGCGACTACCTTTTTTAAAGAGCATGTGTATGGTCACCAGTCTTTCGATTACAAAAAATTATTAGAACCTGCAGGTTATACTTTGCAACATACAAACAGCGGAGCATGGCCTGGAGAAATAGCTTTCAAAACAGAAGAAAATCAATTGATCGTTGCAAATAATACAATTCGTAATACTCCGTTATACATTGCCGGTATTGATATTGATGACGTAATTATAGAATTTGACGGGAAAAAAGTACACCAGGTACAAGATATAACCGATGTACTAAGACATCATAAACAGGGAGAAAAAATTTCGATTGTTTACGCCCATAGAAATAATGTCATCAATACACAAATAACTCTTACAGAAAATCCGGCGGTTAGAATCGTTGCAATTGTTGAAGGGAAAACAAACAGCGAAGTACAAGCATTCAGGGTAAAGTGGATGGGCGCAAGATAATTATGAATGATGAATGATGAATGATGAATGATGAATGATGATCTGTGAATGGTGAGTGATGAGTGATGAACGATGAGGCACCACAAGTCCTATCTCCTAAACAAGAATTATAACCTATGAATTATCAGGCAAGAGCGACTTTAAATATCAAACTTTAAACTTCTTGCTTCTTAAAACTCCTTCCTCCTTCAACACCTGTCTTATTTTCTGCCTTGTTGTGTACAGGCGTCCAAGCATACCCCCTGCTCCTACACTAAGGCTGAAGGCTGTTAAACCATAACCTTGCAACCAATGGCTAAATATCCATCGGCGGCTGATAGAGAAAATCAGGTACACTACCAGTATAATTATTCCAAGCCTGTCCATTCGCGTAACGGCTTTGCTTGTTTCTGCATCCCATGTAATACTGTGCATCTTTTTGGCTGCTAATAATCCAATCGCAATTCCAAGTATAAAACCGCCTGCTGCTACCCATCCTGCTATATAATTATGTGATACTTCATCGATAACTATTGCTATAATTAAGATTAGAAAGAACAGCAGCCTTCTAAACCTGAAAAGCAATTTATCATGAACAAATTTTGTTACTTCTTTCTTGGAACTTAAAGGCATGCAGTAAATTTTAAACATCTACAGGTATCAGAGACTAATACAGAAGTGTTTCTATTACCTATACAAATTCTCAGCCATCTGCAAGTATAGTTTAAGCTTAGTATAATACATAAAAAAGGCAACGGACCTTAGCTTAAAATGAAGATGGACGAGATCATCACAAGCTTTAATCCATTGCCATACACATCAGAAAATCAGGGGAGGTTATTGAGGAGCAGTGGGAGTGTCTTTTCCTACCACAGGCCAAACCGCCGGAGACGGAAAACTTATACCTTTATTGGCACCACGAACCTGGGCATCCTGCCCAAAATAGTATAGAGGCCAACCTTTGTAGGTAAGTTGTTTCTTACCAAAAACGTCAATTACACTAAACAACGTTTTGTCTAATACCGACGGAACAACAATTTTGTCTGTTTCGTAGATAGGCCATATCGGGTTGTTAGAAAAATCGGCTCTGGTATAATTATTTTTGTTGTTCTTATCATTTCTAAAACCATATAAAGTAAGGCCGTTAGCATCAGTAAAATAAATTGTTTTACCATCGCCTTCCGTGTAGTCCGATTTGTAGTTCTTTCCGTTATGTCCCACAAGCTGGGCATTTGCAAACATGATGGAATAATCAGGCTTTGCAATAAACCATATTCCTCCTATTCCATCGCCTGTAGTTACCCCTGCATTTTCAAGTGTATTTGTTCCGTTTATAGCAGGAGCATGATAATATAAAGGCCACCCTTTGTAGGTTAATTGCTTTTTTCCTGCTGCAGTTGTTACAACGGTAAAATCTGCTCTTTTTAATGTTGTATCTATATTTGCATCTGCAAAATTGTCAACATTAAATGCGGGCCATACCGCTTCACATGCGCCCGAACAGGAAGGTTGTCCGTTTGCATCAGTTGCAAACATGTAAAGCGTCCGGGCATCTTTATCGGCAAGATAAGTTCCTAAGGTTGGGCTTATTTGCAACTGAACTTGTTTAGGAATAACAGGAATTTCAGCATGCTTACAACTAATTACAGTACTTATTAGAAATAATGGCAATACTGCTGAAATACAAATGGTTGAAAACTTTTTCATTTTTAAGCTTTAGTGGTTTGTGATACAGAGAAATTGGTAACTTTCTAATGCATACGTTGGCTGCTCGTAGAAGTTGCCTGGGCATAAAAAAGTTTTTGAAATATTAGCAGGAATAAATAGCAGTAACTTGTAAAAGTTATTAAATAGAACAGACGAGGCAACCAAAATTTAAAAGAGCCGTATTCATAATTATAATTAGCAAGCCGACTTGAAAAATTTAGGGGAAATAATACAAGGTTGTGCCCGCAAAAATCACCGCGACCAAAAGCAACTTTATGAGCATTATTACGGCTATTGTCTTAAAATAGTATTCAGATATATCTTCCGTTTTGATAAAGCAGTGGATGTTGTAAATGACGGTTTTATTAAAGTGTTCAATAAACTTGACAACTTTCATTATAATAATCCTGAAGACCTTCAAAAAATATTGATGGGATGGATGCGGACAATAATGATCAACACCGCAATTGACCAGTTAAGAAAAGATAACTTTCTCCCCGAAATTGGTTCGATAAATGAAGATATGTGGTTAGAAGATAAAGGACAATCGGCTGACCAGTCGCTTCTATATAAAGAACTGATTAACCAGGTTAAAAAACTTCCTCCCGCGTACAGGATTGTTTTTAATATGTATGTTATAGATGGATTTACACACCAGGAAATTGCCAATCAGTTAAAGGTAGCAGTAGGCACTTCAAAATCAAATTTGTTTAAGGCAAGAGCCTTACTACAGGACTATCTTAAAAAAAATGAGGATCAGGTAAAAATATGTTTGATGTAAACGACGATATGGATGAATTGTTCAGACGGGCGGCAGAAAATTATCCGCTTAAAACCGATACTTCTGATTGGCAAAAGGTGGAGCAAAAATTAGCTGCAGCCGAACCGGATGAATCAGTAAAAGGCGGCTCAAAAAACAAGAGCTGGTTTTTGCTTCTGCTTTTATTACCCGTAGCATGGATATGTAATAACCATAGTCATAAATCTGATAAAGCGGCAGCAAAAATTGAAAATCCATCAACGAAAAATATTCAACCAGATCATGAAAATGATAAGAACAATGATAAGAGCATTACATATAAACAAGATAATAGTTCAGCGGAAAAACTTGCGAAAAAGCAGGTAAATCAAGGTGTCAAATACAAGGAATCTCACACACGCAACAACAAGCTTCTACCAAATCTTTTACCAAGAAAAAGTACACTTTCAACAAGAGAAAGTACGCTTAATATAAAAAGCAAAAAGAAATATTCAGGAAATTCCGTTTCCTCTAATCCTATGGCTTCAGCAGAGTTAACAAATGACCTGACCAAAGATTTGACAGTTAACTCAACCAGAAAAGAAAATAAGGCATTTTCTACAGAACAAGATGAAAGCGATCCAAACAGAAATTTGCAAACTGATGCAGATGCCGGATTAAAAGTAGCAGGTAAAGACACTTCTAACAATACAGTAGTTTCAGAAAATGCGAATCCAATTACAAACGATAGCGCTGGTAAAAATGCAAAAACAAAAGACAGGAAAAAAACGTTGCGCCTGTACGCAGGAATTGTTGGTAGTGCAGATATAAGCACCGTAAAATTTCAGTCTACAAAAACGCCGGGACTTGGGGCAGGTATTTTAGCAGGATACCAACTTACCAAAAGACTAAGTGTTGAATCGGGATTATCCTACCAAAAGAAGTTTTATTTCACCGATGCTAAATACTATAATCCAAAAAAAGTATACACCTCACCTTCCCGCAAACTATTATATGTAGAAGGAAACTGCAGCATGTTGGAGCTTCCTATAAATTTGAAATACAATTTTAAAACATCGGCAAAACATTCGTGGTTTGTTGTGTCGGGTTTATCTTCCTATTTTATAAAGGCAGAAGATTACGATTATACATACGAAGGCAACGGACAGTTGACTTATTGGCATATGAATTACAAGAACTCGTCTTCAAGCCTGGCTACTGTTATTAACGCAAACATTGGTTATGAACGTAAAGCAGGTAAAACAGGTACCCTGCGAATTGAGCCGTATTTGAAGTTGCCGGTAAAAGGTTATGGCTGGGGTAGAATGCCTATTATGAGTACAGGCTTAAACGTGGGCTACACAAAAAAGATATTTTGAACAGTGCTAATGCGAAGCATAATTGCAAGGCATGATTCTACATGCATAGTAATGCCAAATGATTAGTATAAAGTCTCACCTGCCTAAGCAATAAAAGACTACGCTACAAAAACTACAGACATCACATCCTTAACATTTGCCTGAACTACCTCGTTCTTTTCCTAAGCTGAAAAGAATATTAATCAGATTATACAAATCCATTAAATTGCCGCCAATTAAAATAACTGTAAACAGCGTAAAGTTTTTTATGAGGCAATTACTTATAACCATTGGATGTGTATTGACAATATTTCTGGGAGGATGCAAGCAACCTGCAAAGAATGCAGAAAGCGATCAGGCAACTAAAAGCAATCAAACAACTGAAAATAAAAATGAAACAAAACAAACCGGACCAAAAACATTGGCGGATGCAGCTACCATAACAGCAAGAAAAGAAGTGCCTGTTTTATGTTATCATCAAATAAGAGACTGGGCGGCAAGTGATGGAAAAGTTGCCAGAGATTATATTGTGCCTGTTGAAAATTTTAAAGCGCAATTAAAAATTCTGGCAGATAGTGGATACCATACAATTCTACCTAATCAGTTGTACGATTACCTTGCTTATGGAACCACTCTTCCTGCTAAACCTGTAATGTTAACTTATGATGATACTGATGACGACCAGTTTACTATAGCCGCGCCAGAAATGAAAAAGTATGGTTTTAAAGGTGTTTTTTTTATAATGACTGTATCCCTTAACCGTCCAAGATATATGAGCCGTGAACAGGTAAAACAATTATCAGATGAAGGGCACGTAGTTGAGTCCCATACCTGGGATCACCACAAAGTAACCGGCTATAAAACACCTGAAGACTGGACAACACAAATTGAAAAACCAAAAAACCTGATTGGAGAATTAACCGGCAAAACATCAGAACATTTTGCCTACCCGTTTGGATTGTGGAACAAAGAGGCAATTCCTGAATTAAAGAAAAGAGGGGTAAAGTCAGCATATATATTAAGTACTAAACGTGATCCCGATGATCCTTTATTTACAATAAGAAGAATGATTGCAAGCGGCTACTGGAGTGCGCCGGGTATGTATAGAAGCATGATGCAAACTTTTAAATTATAGTTGCAGAACGTGTTTAAATAAAATTGTTGAAACACCCGGATGATAGCAAGGCTTGTTAAGTTATCTATTCGAAGATTATACACCCTTTACCTTAAAAAGTTACTCTATTTACCTGCAGTAATCTTAATGATCTTATCATTGCTTCCGTTAGTGGTAGAAACATAGACACTACCATCAGGCGCAACGCATACATCACGCAAACGACCATATCTCCCCTTTAAAAATTCTTTTGCACTAACTATTTTATCACCGGCTTCATTTAACTGAAGCTGGTACAATGTACTCTCTTTTAAAGTTGTAAGCAGTAGCGAATTCTTCCAGTTACCGATTGAATTACTATTGTAATATTCTAAACCGCATACTGCCAGGGTTGGTGTCCATGCATATAACGGTTCTGCAACATTATTGGCAGAACAAAAACTTCGTTCATCTCTTTCATTACAAAAACCTTCCACGTTTGGCCAGCCGTAATTTCTTCCTTTTTGTATAATATTCACTTCATCATCGTTGCTTGGACCATGCTCAGATGCGTATAGTCTATTTTTTGCAAATACCAATCCCTGCGGATTGCGATGACCGAAACTCCATACCGCACTATTGGGAAACGGGTTATCACCGGGAATAGAGCCATCAAGGTTAATACGAAAAACCTTACCACTCAGCGATGATTTATCCTGTGCAGTACGCGAGTGAGAAGCATCTCCTGTTGTTATGAATAACTTTCTATCCGGTGATATTATTAAACGACTGCCGTTATGAATTCCCGCGGCGGGAATGTTATCAATAAGAACAACAGGATCAATAAGGGTGGTTCCGTTATAATTATACCTTACTACTTTTCCTTTATAGTCGCCCTTTTCATAATCAAAAGCAACAAATACCTGTGGCGTTTTCAGGAAGTCAGGATGTAAGGCCATGCCTAATAATCCGCCCTCACCTCTCAACTTTACTTCATCAATCGTTTTTACAGCAGTTACTTTACCGGTAACCGGGTCTACCCTGCTCACTGTGCCGTCACGTTCCGTTATCCATAACTTTTTATCTGGTCCCCAAACCAATTCCCAAACATTAGTAAGGTTTGCAGTAAGAACGCTTGTCGTAATATCATTATCTGAAGCGGCACTAATTTCAGCATCGGTTGCTGAAGCATCGTTACACGAAATACCAGAAAACCACATTAACACTACTAACCATAATTGTATTGACATCATTGTTGTGCTTTTATCGTTATAATTTTTACAATCAATAAGCAAGCCTCTTAACTATTTTTATGGATATAACCCCTGGCTTTAATTGTAAGTTTCTCCTTCACCTGTATACTTTCTGTATATAATTGCTTCCCGGCGAATACTCTACTTTACAGCCTGCTAAAATTACACTTTTGATATACCATCAATAACCTTTCCGCATGTCAACTTATCAACTTAACAACCGACATTTGCCCCCATGCATTACACTGATCTTCGTATTGTTTTCATGGGGACGCCCGAGTTTGCAGTTGCATCGCTACAGGCATTGGTTGAAGCAGGTTGTAATATTGTTGGCGTTATAACAGCACCTGATAAACTTGCAGGACGTGGCATGACACTAACCGAAAGTGCAGTAAAAAATTACGCTGCCAAAACAAGATTACACATACTTCAGCCCCAAAAATTGAAGAGCCCTGATTTTCTTGCTGAGTTAAAATCGCTTAATGCAGACCTTCAAATTGTAGTTGCTTTTCGCATGTTGCCCGAAGCAGTTTGGAACATGCCTCCGCTTGGAACTATAAATCTGCACGGCTCTCTTCTTCCTCAGTATCGCGGAGCAGCGCCAATAAACTGGGCTGTTATTAATGGTGAACAAGAAACGGGCGTAACCACTTTTAAATTGAAACATGAAATAGATACAGGAGACATTTTAGTGCAGGAAAAGATACTGATTAGCGAAAACGATACCGCGGGCCAGCTACATGACTTGATGAAAGAGATAGGGGCTAATCTTTTAGTGACAACCGTTAAAGGTATTGCAGATGGATCGCTGCTTGAAACACCGCAGGTAAAAATAATTAACCAGGCAGGCGAATTAAAACATGCTCCTAAAATATTTACAGAAACGTGCACGATCAACTGGAATAGAACCTGTGATAAAATTTACAATCTTATCCGGGGATTATCCCCACACCCTGGCGCTATAACAGAGTTCGAAGGAAGGATTTTAAAAATCTATAGGAGTAAGAAGGAAGCTGTAAATCATGACCATTCTTTAGGGCAGTGGGTTACTGATAACAAAAGCTTTTTAAAATTCGCCTGCGCTGACGGTTATATTTATGTAACCGAACTTCAGTTAGAGGGAAAGAAAAGAATGTTGGTTGAAGATTTTTTAAGAGGGTATAGGTTTGAGAAGTAGGGCTACAATTATTTATATAGGTCCCGAAAGTTAATATTTAAGCAGAATACTTTTAAATTCTAAATAAATTGAATGTTGATGAACCAGGCAGACAAGCAGGAATTATATTAATTTATTTATAACTGCAACAATGATATTTTATTAACCGAAGTAAAACAATTACTCCAATCCGCAACAGAGAAAGATTGGTGGGATGAGTTAACCAAAGATGATAAGAATTTGTTGATTGAATCGAAGGCTCAATATGAGAAAGGTGATTTTATTAGCCATGATTAACTGATGGAGCAGTTTGATGCAGGAAAAACAGATAGTGTGGACTGCATTTGCACGTAAAGATTTTAGGCAAATTGCAGAATAGTTTGCTGAAAACTGGCCTTCGTTCGCTTTAGAAAATTTTTCAAGAAATTTAAATCAATCTTAAAGTAGCATTATTACAAAAGCACCTAAATATTGGCTTCAACAGTTCAAAGTGTTCTCGTTTTAGAAAAACACTTATTACAAAATATTATATGCTGATTTATGTTGCATATAAAGATTACATCGTAATACACCGTTTAAAGCACACAAGAATAAAATAACGAAAGGATGCTTATCTTATTAGCTATATCCATTTGTCTAAATGTTCTTATAATCTTACTGATAAAAACTTACCTGCACCGGAAACTTAGCGTCAACCATTCCTAAGTAAGTAGCTGCAGCATTACTTAATCTTAGCAGAAGGCCTTTGTTCTCTTTCATTTGTGGCATGTCGCCAAGTACTTTTGCAAAAATTACTTTATTATCTCCTGATGAAATTTTTAAAATTGTTCCGGGTGCAACATCATTCATCAGCACATAATATTTCTTATCCTGCCAGCCGCTGGTAGTCTTAAATATTGCAGCATCACCTGTTCTGCTGGTCAGCGATTTTTGAGATGCTTCTGTAGTAAATAATTCTGCAAACACCCCTTCATTTGATGTTTGTGGTACAGGTGTTAACAGGTCAACTTTCTGTTCATTCTTTGGCTGCACATTTTCCTGTTTTGAAGGCTTATTAACGGCAGCAGTTTCTGTTTGTTCAGTTGTTTTAGCCGGAGGAGTTTCTTCTTTTTCTTTCGGTTTATCAACTACAGCTTCAGTTTCACTTTTCGTGCTTCCCGCTACAGTATCCTTTGATGCGCCTGAAACATCAGGTTTTGTAACGGCAGCATCGCTTGATGAAGCAGCCACCTCATTATTACCCGAACTAACATTTGCAGACTGATTATTTACTACTTTTAAATAACCTACCACCAACGGCATTCCTTCTTTAATCTCGTCGGAAGTAAGATTATTCCATTGCTTTACATCATCCGGCGCCACCTTATAATTCTTAGTTATGCCAAATAGCGTTTCACTTTTTGCTACTGTATGATACAATGGAATTGAAGTTCCTCCCCCACCGGCTTTCCCCGTTACATCAAGGTTTTGGGGAGTTAGCGGAATTTTTATTGTTTGCCCGGTATTTAATCCTTTCTCTGTGGTAGTACGGTTAAAAGCTGTAATTGTTTTTACAGTTTGGTTATACTTTCTGGCTAAGCTGTAATAATTTTCTTTAGCAGATACTGTGTGGGTTATATATAGATTTGGAGCAGTTCCTTCAACAGTGAGGGTTGGGATTTGTGCAGACGCGACCGTTGAAAAATAAATACAAACGATAACAATCATTTTTCTCATACTACCAGGTTTTCACTATTTACAAAATGAGTTACGCCGGCAAAGTTAGGACTTTAAAATTCTCCAGTTAACAGGGTAATAGTTGTTAACACGGTTGGGCAAAACTTTCATCCAACCCAGGTTTATTCCCTGATATTGTGCTAATGCCCATCCTTTTAATTTTGTGTCTAAAAGCAGGTCTTGCCTTCTTAAATATTGCAAAGACTGCTCTTTATTTAATTCAGCAAAAGGAATATTTGAGGTTAAAATATTTGACAATGCAAGCTCGTGATGAGGAACCAAGTCAGCGCCTTTAATTGAACCAACAGCAACACCTGATTTTCTGATAGCAAGACTTTTGGAAACCTCAGAAATCTCTTCGTGCCACTTAGCAGGAAAGGCAACAATAAGTTCTTGCTGTTTATTAAAAACATATTGATCAGGCAGATCAATCCATCTTTCGATAATTGTTTTCTCCTGCTTCAAAATGGAAGATGCAGGTTTATAATGAGGATAATATTGATCGACAGGATTTCTCTGGTGGAAACAGGCAATAAAAAACCCCTCGCCCTTTAATTTATAAGGATAAAAACGATAACCAGGAACTTGATGTTTTAAAGATTTCGTTTCTACAATTCCCCACGAAGGATCTATTTTAATATCAACAGGAATTACTTGAAATTGATCTATAATCCAGTCACACACTTCTTCATTTTCTTCTTTACTATAGCTGCAGGTACTGTAAATCAAATAACCATTTTGTCTCAGGCTGCCGATTGTATCAGTCAAAATTCTTTGCTGCCGCATGCTGCATAATTGCACGTTGGCTCCGCTCCATTCGCTTATTGCATCTGCATCTTTTCTAAACAGACCACTTCCACTGCAGGGTGCATCTATCATTATTAAATCGAAGTAACCTGGCAGACGTTTGAAATCCTTGGGATCGTTATTGGTCACAACAACATTGCTGCTTCCCCACTTGCTAATGTTTTCGGCGAGAACGGTTACACGCGTTTTTATTACCTCGTTACTAACAATAAAACTGTCAGGCAAAGCGGCAGCTAACAAAGTACTTTTCCCACCGGGGGCAGCACACACATCAAGAACACGTTTGGGTTCGTCATCATGTTTGTATAACTGTTTAATTATTTGATCGAGGAACATACTGCTTGCCTCCTGCACATAATAAGCACCACCATGAAAAGTAGGGTCCAAAGTAAACGAAGGCCGCTCTGATAAATATCTTCCGTTTGCGCACCATGGAATTACCGACTCTACAGGTAGTTCTGACACCGACACTGGCTTGGCAGGATTCAATCTTATAGAAGTAATTTGTGTGTCATCGTGATGAACTTCTATAAACAATCTTTCATCAAACCCTCTTACATCTTTTAATGAATGTATTAAAGCCGCAGGTAAATTAGACAACAGGTAAAAATTGAAGACCAAAATTAAGGAATAGCAATACTTAAGGCATTAGCGATGGCAGGAAACTTTTTACTGTCCGGCAGATGTTGCAACAAAACCCTTTAATTGTCGCAATTAGCCGCTTTGAAAACAAAATCTGTTTATACGTTTGTAGCCTGGGTTGGTAATAAGCCCATAGCACTCTTTCGATATAATTAATACCATGATCCTTAACAACAAAAATGCAATTGTATATGGGGCTGGTGGCTCATTAGGTGGTGAGGTTGCCAAAGCATTTGCAGTTGCTGGTGCCAAAGTGTTTTTGACAGGCCGCAACATTAGCTCTGTCCAGAAAGTGGCGGACGAAATTTTTGCTTCCGGTGCAAAAGGCGGAAGTTGATGAGGTGTTCGTTCTTACCAGTCTACCCCTCAGGGAGATTTAGAGGATTTACAGCGTTTTTATTTCAGCAACCAATTTTTGCAGTACTCCTTTAGCATCTCCAAAAAGCATAGAAGTTTTGGGTTGAAAGAACAGCATATTTTCTATACCTGCATAACCAGGCTTCATGCTTCGCTTATTTACGATTACCAATTTTGACTGCTCAACTTCAAGGATGGGCATACCATAAATAGGAGAAGCAGGATCGGTTTTAGCAGCGGGATTTACAACATCGTTTGCACCAAGAATAAGTACAACATCTGTATTTTTAAAGTCTTCATTTGCCTGTTCCATTTCGAGCAGCTTTTCATAATTCACATCTGCCTCGGCTAACAAAACATTCATGTGCCCTGGCATGCGGCCTGCCACGGGATGAATGGCATAGGTTACATTAACGCCTTTCTCTTCTAATAGTTTTTCAAGTTCGTGACACACATGTTGTGCCTGCGCTACCGCCAGTCCATAGCCCGGCACTATCACAACTTTTGAAGCATAACTCATTACTACTGCTGCATCGTTTAAAGTAATCTCTTTATAATTTCCTGCCGTTTGGGTTGATGAGGCGGCATTACTTCCGCCACCAAATGAGCCAACTAATACATTCAATAAACTCCTGTTCATCGCCTTGCACATAAGTATGGTAAGCAATGTGCCTGCAGCGCCAACTAAAATTCCGCCGGTAAGCATTACCTTATTGTTGTATAAAAAACCACCGCAGGCAGCAGCTACACCGGTAAAAGAATTTAGCAAAGAAATTACAACAGGCATATCTGCGCCACCAATAGGAAGAACGAAAAAGACACCATAAATGATGGACAAGCCAAAGATCAAATAAAAAATATTGTTACTGCTTTTTGTAAAATCAAAGATCAGCAATGCTGCTAATGAAAGGATTATTAACAACAGTACAATATTAAAGATGTGCTGCCCTTTAAATGAAAAGTCTTTTACTTTACCGTTTAACTTACCCCACGCTACCACGCTGCCGGCAAACGAAACAGACCCTATTATGAGTCCTGCTAATATTATTAATAACCTGCCTGCTATTGCAGAACGACCATCGTTAGTAACAAAGGCAACAGGGTAAGTTATATCGGGCACCTGGCTTAACAGAGTTGACAAATGATTAAATTCAATCATTGCAATTAATGCCGCACATGCTCCGCCCATTCCATTAAATAAACTTACCATTTCGGGCATTGCTGTCATCTTCACTTTTTTAGCTGCAAGTGTACCTATAAGCGACCCAAGAATTAGTCCGGCAAAAATGAAAAGGTAATTATGAAGTTTATTTCCATTTTCATCCCGGTAAAGAAAGATGGTTCCAAAGATTGCCAATGCCATCCCTGCAGCAGCTATCAGGTTCCCTTTTCTGGCAGTTGCAGGATGTGACAACATTCGTAAGCCAATAATGAAGGTTACTGAAGCTATTAAATAAAGTAAGGTAAGTATGCTCAATTGCATGTATTATTATTTCTTCTTTTTTGACTTAAACATTTCCAGCATTCTATCGGTCACAACAAAGCCGCCCACTACATTCAGTGTTCCTAATACCACCGCTAAAAAACCTAATATTAAAGAGAGGTAATTGTTAGCTTCGGCTTTTCCCATAACTATTATAGCACCAATCACAACCACACCATGAATGGCGTTAGCACCGCTCATAAGAGGCGTATGCAAAACACTTGGCACCCTGCCTATCACTTCAATCCCAACAAATATCATCAGGATAACGATGTAGAACATTTGTTCATTTGCAGTTATCCAGCTTAGAATGTTTTGCATAATGCATCTTTAGTTTGCGGCGAAAGTTAGATAAATGTTACGACATAAATAGATGCAACCTGTTGTTATGAAACATCAGATATTAGTATAGCAGTGATTGTAAATTTTAGTGAGACCTGGATAAGAATCAATTACAGAAACAAAACAACAAGAATAATAAACAGGCTGATTATCTATACAGTTTGAATACAATGCTTTCAAGACGTGGACTTGCAAACATCAAAAAATATTAAAGCTTTAGCAGCTATTAAATTTATAAACTTCACCTTATTGTTGCAGCAGGTTACATTATAGTAGAGATGTTTACCGGATAGTATCTCTCGCTAAATCGAAGGTGCTGAAAACACCATAACCATTTTTTACATTACTGAAAACCAACACAGGCTCTGCGAACGGATTATCTTCTGCATCCCTGTAAGCATCGTAGCTTTTGCGGTATTTGTAATGGTCGTAAGTGATGGTATGTAATTCTACAACTGGCTTGTAGTATGTATTATTAGAAGGATAGAGCATGGGCTCTAATTGATTGTGCTGAATAAATAACAGAATTTCTTTTACCTGTCCGTTAAAGTTTTTATCGGACATAAAAAATTCCTGGTCAATACAGTTTTCAAAATCAGTGGGGTCACCGTTACTTCTCCTGTCAATATCCTTATCAGATGAATGCATACAATATATTCCTCCATATTTAACAACAGCACTACCACCTGAATTTAAGGGCCGCCTTAATTTAATTAAATAATAATTGGCAGTTGAAGCATCGTCAGTAAAAGTAATTTTCACTTCATCTAAATAATTGCCGTTTCCGTCTTTTTTTACATTCACACGTTTTGTTATGCTGAAAGAAGTGGGAGCAGGTGTTACTGTTTCTGCAACTACCGCAGTAAAATCAGGAGCGGCAGCAGTTAGCCTATAGGTATTACCTGCTTGGGGCCGGGTGTAACGCTTAACAAGATATGTATTGGAATATGCCTGGTAAACCAACGTATCTTTTAAAATATTGTTCTCGTAAAGTTGAACAAGTGCATTGGTTACTTTATAAGTTGCAGGACTTGCAGTATCAAGAATGCCGACAGTTTTACTTACCGAAACGCTAAAAGCAGTATTAACCCGTATAAGCCCGTTTACAACAAATTTGGTGGTTTGAGGTGGCACATCTATTTCAATGTCTCTCTCGCAGGAAACAGTTAGAAAGATTATGAATAAAACAGGAAGTATATGTTTCATAATTAGAATTTGAATTGATAGGTGAAGGATGGAAGAAAGGGAAAAAGCGATACCTGTTTGAAAACAGGATTAAATGGGGCAACATCTTTAGTGCCGAGATAAATATAAAAAGGGTTGCGACGATTATATACATTGTATATACTCCATATCCAGGTTCGGGTGTGTTTCTTTTTAACTTTTGTAAAACTTGCGGCAATATCCATGCGATGATAAGACGACATTCTAAAACCGTTCCTTTCCTTATACACCAAAATTTCGTTGCCATTGTTGTCGACATACTTTTCTGTAGGAAGCGTGATAGCCTGGCCAGTTCCAAAAACCCAATCAGCGCTTAATTCAACTCTTTTGCTTAATTTATGTACAATAGCTGCTTTAAGATCATGCCGCCTGTCGTACCTGTATGGAAACTTATTTCCGAAGTTAAGATTTTCAAATTGCCTGTTTGTCCAGCTTAAGGTATAACCCATCATGCCGGTAGTTTTTCCTTTCTTGCGTTGCAGAAAAAGTTCAGCACCGTAACTCCACGCTTTGCCCATTTCTACTTTATCTTCCCAATTGCCTGTAACATCAAGGTAGCTTGCACCTTCCGCATATTCAATAACGTTATTCATCTTTTTGTAATAACCTTCAACGCTTATTTCGTAGTTGTTTTTTAAGTTGTAAGCAACACCTGTTGCAACCTGTTGCGCCTGTTGAGGCAAAACTTTTTTTGTAACAGGCACCCATAAATCGGTAGGCAGGCCAATACCGCTATTAGTAAGCAAGTGAATGTATTGGTTCATTTGCGCATAGGACGCTTTAATGCTTAGGTCGTTATTTAGAAGATACCTTAATGCAAGCCGTGGCTGCAGCGAAGTAAACGTTTTGTTATTAACAGTAAAGGTTGTAAAATGAAGGCCGAGGTTTGATTTTAATTTCGATGATAACCGTATATCATCTTCAATATAAGTATCCGTTTCTTTGGCATTGGTAAATTGATACTTAAGAAGGGTATCCACCGGCGAAGCTCCGGGGTAAGATTCCTTAGCTTGTATTGCACCCGGCTTGTACCGGTGAAAAGTAATGCCTGTGCCAATTTTAATAAAATGGTTTGGATTAGGTAAATAATCAATATCGTAATGGGCACTAACATCTTCGATGCCCGAAAAATATCTTAGTTTATAAAACTCATTATTGTTTGTTCTGGATTGTTCTTCGGTGTTCACATCAAATTTGTAACGGCTGTAATGTGCGGTTAGATTGCCGAAAAGCTTTTTACTGAAGAGGTGGTTCCACCTGGTAACTGCTGTAACGTTACCCCATAATAAACCTGCATTTGTTGTAACGTCTGATAATTTTTCTTTAGCATAAAAACGGTCATTACCAAAATAACCGCTGAAATAAACATGGTCTTTTTCAGAAACTTTTAAATTTGCTTTGGCGTTGAAATCGTAAAAGTAATAACCTGTTTTTACTCCTTCGGTTTGTTTCTTAATAAGAGGTCGGGCCAACAGATCAATATAAGTTCTTCGGCCACTTATAATAAAGGATGATTCTTTGCCTTTCTTAAATGGCCCTTCCAAAGTTAGTCTTGAGGCAATGATGCCTATGCCGCCTTCGCCATGTAATTCATTTTTATTTCCTTCCTTCATTTGTATATCCAGTACCGAAGATAACCTTCCGCCATATCGTGCAGGAAAACCCCCTTTTACCAGCTCAACACTCTTTACCGCATCGGCATTAAACACGCTGAAAAAGCCGAACAGGTGCGTAACATTATACACCGGCACACCATCCAATAAAATTAAATTTTGATCCGGCCCTCCTCCCCGAACATAAATCCCTGACTGCCCTTCGTTACCTGCCTGCACGCCGGGTAAAAGTTGAATAGCTTTAATAATATCTGTTTCACCCAAAAACTTAGGTAAGCTTTTAATCGTTTCGATAGGTAAATCTACACTGCTCATTTGTGTACGCAGTTGTATGGTTGGCTTCTGTAAACCTTTTACCACAACCTCTTCCAAAGAAGCACCGGGTTCCATTTCTACATCAATAGTGTAATCTTTATTTAGCAGCAATCTTTTTTCGAAAGGTTTAAAACCGGCATAGGTAATAAGCAGCGACGCACTGTCGGCGGAAACTGTAATTGAGTAAAAACCAAAGTTGTTACTGGTGGTACCTACGTTTCTATCAGTAAGATAAACCGATGCACCGCGTAAACGTTCGCCAGTCTTAGTATCGGATATATAGCCGCTTAAGGTATGTTTTTGCGCAAATGCCTGCAACACATCAAGTGATATAATTATTATTAACAGGCTGAAGTGTTTGGGCATAAGTTATTTGATAAGTTGTTTTTTTAAGGGGATGAACAGAAAGACAATTGAAATTTATGAAACGTTTTTCAGTATTGTGTTAAATTCTACGGTTTATTTACGAAAGGTAAATTTGATGTTTGATGTGGGCAATAGGGGAGAAAGGAAATAACAACAGATGGTGGTGACCAGAATTATTGAAATTACTGGTAAAAAACTTTTTCAAACTTATGCCTTGTTCCAATAAGTCAGATATGTAAATATGAGTATTATTAAAGCATTTATGATAATAGCAATAATTTTGGCAACAGTCCAGATAGTATTAAGT